>CAMLME010000005.1 GCA_946481235.1 uncultured Methylobacillus sp.
TCAAAAGCCTGACTCAAGACCACGCCATAAGCCGTAACACCCAGCATGGCGCCCGCCACACCCTCCCAGGTTTTGCCGGGGCTGACAGCGGGCGCGAGTTTGTGGCGACCGTATTTCTTGCCTGCAAAATATGCAGCGGTATCGGCAATCCAGACGGTCATCATCACGGCCAGCAGCAGCATGGGACTGACGCGACGCAGACCGTCCAATGCCAGCCAGGTAGGAATCAGTACGAGCAACCCCACAATGGCCATCAGCACTTGATTTTTCATCTCGCGCCTGAAAACGAGCCACAACGGCACAACCAGAGCCCAGAATATCGTCAGCAGCGCAATAAGCCATATATTCATCTGCTGTTGCAACCCGAACATGCCGGGATTGACATACTTCCAGAGCATGAGCGCGCAGAGCGCAATTGTCACACCGATGAAAATGCGCGTAGCAACCGGCCTGAGGCGGATCAAAAAGGCCCATTCCCAAGCGCCCATGCAGATGACCACAAGCATGAGCAAGGCCCATTGAAAATCGGAAAGATAGAATACAGCCGCCAAAAACAGAACGAACAGCACCAAGGCCGTTCCGATCCGCTCCTTAAGCATTGGAAATTACCTGCTCGCTCGTGCGTCCAAAGCGGCGTTCGCGGTGACGATAGGACTGCAGGGCAAGATTGAAAGCTTGTTCGTCGAAGTCCGGCCAAAGCGTATCAGTGAAGTAGAGCTCGGTATACGCGAGCTGCCACAGCAGAAAGTTACTGATGCGCTTTTCTCCGCCAGTACGAATGAAAAGATCCGGTTCGGGCGCAAAGCTCATCGAGAGATAAGAGGAAAGATCGTGCTCCGAGAACCCATACACCGATTCAGGCTTGGCCTGCACCATGCGTTGCACAGCCTGATGTATGTCCCAGCGGCCACCGTAGTTGGCTGCAATAGTCAGTGTCAGGCGCGTATTGTGCTGGGTAAGCTTTTCGGCGTCGTGAATTTCCTTCAGGAGTTGCGGATCGAAACGGGATCGGTCGCCTATCATCACCAGCCGGATATGGTTCTGGTGAAGCTTGACCACTTCCCGCTTGAGCGCCTCCATAAAGAGCCCCATCAGAAACTTGACCTCATCCGGGGGGCGTCGCCAGTTCTCGCTGCTGAATGCAAACAGGGTCAGGTACTCGACCCCCATGTTGGCGCACTGTTTGACCACGTCACGCACGGTTTCGACACCGCGTTTATGCCCCATCACGCGAGGCAGGAAGCGTTTCTTGGCCCAGCGTCCATTGCCGTCCATGATGATGGCAATGTGACGCGGGACTTCGGGTGTATCAGGAATATCTTGTGTGGAACTGGCGAAGAGAGCCAAGGCTACCCTTTCAACAGAAAAATTGTAGTGCAGTCATTTGAAGGGGCGACAGGCAGTATGTTCACCCCTGTTTGACCTAGATCGCCATCAGATCGGTTTCTTTTGCCTGAAGGGCCTTGTCCACTTCGGCGACGAATTTGTCGGTCAGCTTCTGGATTTCATCCTGCGCACGGCGCTCGTCATCCTCGCTGATTTCCTTATCCTTGAGAAGCTTTTTGAGTTGATCATTGGCATCGCGACGTACGTTGCGTACCGAAACCTTGGCATTCTCGCCTTCGCCACGCACCACCTTGATCAGGTCGCGACGACGCTCTTCAGTCAGCGCAGGCATCGGTACGCGGATCATGTCGCCGCTATTCGAAGGATTCAGGCCGAGATCGGAATCGCGGATGGCTTTTTCAATCTTGGCCAACATGGGTTTTTCCCACACCTGCACGGTGATCGTGCGAGCGTCTGCCAAACCAACGCTACCGACCTGTCCGATAGGCACCATGCTGCCGTAATATTCAACCATCACGTGATCAAGCAAGCCTGTATGCGCACGACCCGTGCGCACTTTGCCGAGATCGCTTTTGAGCACTTCAAGCGCGCGCTGCATCTTTTGTTCTGCGGTTTTCTTGATGTCATTCAGCATGTCAATCTCCTCGAATTACTAAGGCAGCACATGCGTGCCTTCGTCCTCGCCCATCACCACGCGCTTGAGCGCGCCCTGCTTGAAGATGCTGAACACGCAGATCGGCAGCTTCTGGTCGCGACACAAGGTCAGCGCGGTGGCATCCATCACCTTGAGGTTCTTGATGATAGCTTCGTCGAACGTCAATGTCTTGTAACGCATCGCATCGGGATGCGTTTTTGGATCGTCGGTATAGACACCGTCCACCTTGGTGGCCTTCAACACGATGTCGGCATTCATTTCCATGCCGCGCAGCGCAGCGGCAGTGTCAGTGGTGAAGAAAGGGTTGCCGGTACCGGCACCAAAAATCACGACCCGACCTTCTTCAAGGTAGCGGATAGCCTTGCCGCGGATATAGGGCTCGGCTACCTGTTCAATGGTCAGCGCAGATTGAACCCGGCTTACCAGCCCGATCTGACGCATGGCGTCCTGCAACGCCAGGGCATTCATGACGGTGGCCATCATGCCCATGTAATCGGCCGTTGCGCGGTCCATCCCTGCAGCTGCAGGGGCCACGCCACGGAAAATATTGCCCCCGCCGATGACCACCCCGACTTCGACGCCGAGATCGACCACTTCCTTGATCTCGGCGACGATGCGCTCGATGGTGGCACGGTTGATACCGTAGCTGTCCTCGCCCATCAGGGCTTCGCCGGACAGCTTGAGCAGGATACGTTTATAGGCGGGGGTCGTCATGCGCGGATTATACCTTGGCAGCAGCAGCCACTTCGGCGGCGAAATCCGTGACTTTCTTCTCGATGCCTTCGCCTACGACGTACATCGTGAAGCCTGCAACGCTGGCACCCTTGGATTTCAGCAATTGCTCGATGGTTTGCTTGCCGTCTTCAGCCTTGACGAACACCTGGTTCAGCAGGGTCACGTCCTTCAGGAACTTCTGCACGGTACCTTCGGCGATCTTTTCCAGCATCGCTTCCGGCTTGCCGGCTTCCTTGGCCTTCTCGATCGCCACGCGGCGCTCGGACTCGATCAGCGCGGCATCGACGCCGGATGCATCCAGCGACTTTGGCTTGGCCGCGGCGATGTGCATCGCGATATCCTTGGCCAGCACTTCGTCGCCGCCCACCAGGTCCACCAGCACGCCGATCTTGCCGCCGTGCACATAGCTCGCCAGCTTGCCTTGCGCGGGAATGCGCACGAAACGACGCACGGTCATGTTTTCGCCGATCTTGCCGACCATCTGCGCACGCACTTCGTCAGCCGTGGCATCGCCGATTTTCAGCGCAGACAGCGCTTCCACATTGGCCGGATTGTTATTGGCCACCAAGTCTGCCAGATTGCGGGTCAGCGCCAGGAAATCATCGTTCTTGGCGACGAAGTCGGTCTCGCAGTTGACTTCAACCATCGAACCCAGCTTGCCATCGGCGCTGATGTAAATACCAACGGTACCTTCGGCAGCGACGCGACCGGCCGCCTTGCTCGCCTTGTTGCCGAAACGCACGCGCAGGATTTCTTCTGCACGGGTCATGTCGCCTTCCGCTTCGGTCAGCGCTTTTTTGCAATCCATCATGGGGGCATCGGTGCGCTCGCGCAGCTCCTTTACCATGCCTGCGGTAATTTCCGCCATAATCTTTTCTCCTTACTGAATTCTCAATCCCGCAAATTGCGGGTACAAAAAAGGGGCTTGCGCCCCTTTTTCAGGGTTTACTCTGCCGCCGGCTCTTCCACGAACTCTTCTTCGGTCGCTGCCTTGACGATTTCATTCAGCGACTGGCTACGGCCTTCCAGCACCGCATCGGCAATACCGCGAGCGTACAGGCGGATCGCACGGCTGGAGTCGTCGTTACCAGGGATAACATAAGCAACGCCATCCGGGGAGTTGTTGGTATCGACCACGCCGATAACGGGGATGCCGAGCTTGCCGGCTTCGGTCACGGCGCCGGACTCATGGCCGACGTCGATAATGAAGATGGCATCGGGCAGGCCGCCCATTTCCTTGATGCCGCCGATGGAGCGTTCGAGCTTCTCGATTTCGCGCTTGTAGCCGAGGACTTCCTTCTTGCCCAGGCGCTCGAAGCTGCCGTCTTCCATCATGGCTTGATAATCGGAAAGGCGCTTGATCGATTGCTTGACCGTCTTGAAGTTGGTCAGCATGCCGCCCAGCCAACGGTGGTTGACGTAGGCGCAATTGGCACGAGCGGCTTCTTCCTTGACGATGTCACGGGCCTGGCGCTTGGTACCGACGAACAGGATGCGGCCCTTGTTGGCTGCGATCTGACGCACATACTTAAGTGCGTCTTCGAACATCGGCAGGGTTTTTTCGAGGTTGACGATATGGATCTTGTTACGGTCGCCGAAAATAAACGGCGCCATACGAGGGTTCCAGTAACGGGTCTGGTGGCCGAAGTGGACCCCAGCTTCCAGCATTTGACGCATGGTCACGGACATTATGTTTCTCCTGTATAAGGTTAAGCCTCCACACGTCCCCAGAAACCCGAATGGGCACCCTATACGTGAACGTGTGTGGGAATTTCCCGTCTCTTATGAAACGGGCGGCGTATGCTACCATAAACGCCTTGTTCCATTCAAGGCAAAACCGAGGCAATCAGCCCTTTATACCCATGTCCATTACCATCAAGAACGACACCGATATCGAAAAAATGCGCATTGCCGGAAGACTCGCTTCCGAGGTGCTCGATTATATTACCCCATTCGTCAAACCGGGCGTGACCACCGGCGAACTCGACAAGCTTTGCCATGATTATATGGTCAATGTGCAAGGAACGATTCCCGCCCCACTCAATTACGCCCCGCCGGGCCATACGCCTTACCCAAAATCCATTTGCACCTCAGTCAACCAGCAGGTCTGCCACGGCGTACCCGGAGAAAAAATTCTCAAGAACGGCGACATCGTCAACCTGGACATCACCGTAATCAAAGACGGCTACCACGGAGACACCAGCCGCATGTTCTGTGTCGGCACCCCCTCGATCCAGGCAAAACGCCTGTGCGATATTACCTATGAATGCATGTGGCTGGGGATAGAGCAAGTCCGTCCAGGCGCCACGCTCGGCGATATCGGCCACGCAATCCAGAAATATGCCGAAAGCAGCGGCTATTCCGTGGTTCGCGAATTCTGCGGCCATGGCATCGGCAAGAAGTTCCATGAAGACCCGCAGGTGCTGCACTACGGCAGGCCCGGTACAGGACTCAAGCTGCAACAAGGCATGATGTTCACGATCGAGCCGATGATCAATGCCGGCAAGCGCGACATCCGCCAAATGGGCGATGGGTGGAGCATTGTCACTAAAGATCGCAGCCTGTCGGCGCAGTGGGAACATACCATTCTGGTCACTGCCACAGGCTATGAAGTGATGACGGTTTCCGCAGAGTCCCCGCCGGTTCCATCCTTCATTCGCACCTGATCACCTTGAGTCACGGCATCGATTACTGGCGCAAGCGGCTGCAGTCACGCCAGGCCGAATTACGCACCTCTTTTACCAGTGCGGCGGACACCGCTCGCATGCTCAAGCAGCATTGCCGCCTGGTGGATGATCTGCTGCGCGATTTATGGCAGCAAACCGCGATGCCGCAGAACCTCTGTTTGAGCGCGGTGGGCGGCTACGGGCGCGGCGAGCTGTTTCCATATTCCGATGTCGACTTACTGATTCTCCTGCCCAACGATCATGAAGCGGCCTTCGACCAGCAACTGGAACCCCTGATCGGAATGTTCTGGGATATCGGCCTGGCGGTGGGCCACAGCGTGCGATCGCTTGAGGAGTGCCGGGACGAAGCCGCGCGCGACGTCACTGTTCGTACCAACCTGCTTGAAGCCCGGCATATCGCCGGCGATAAAAACCTGTTTCGCAACTTGCAGTCGCAGTTGCTAGTGCAACTCCAGCCGGAGGAGTTCCTGCGCGACAAGATGCTGGAACAGAAGCAGCGCCATGCGCGCTTCAACGACACCGCCTACAACCTAGAACCAAACGTGAAAGAAAGCCCCGGCGGCCTGCGCGATCTACAGAACATCTTGTGGATCAGCCATGCTGCGGGACTCGGCAATAGCTGGAATACCCTTGCCGAAAACGGTCTGATTACGCACAAGGAAGCGCGTCAGATCCGCCGACAGGAGTTGTTCATGCAGATGGTGCGGACACGGTTGCATTACCTGGCTCGCCGTCGCGAAGATCGCCTGCTGTTCGACTTCCAGAACGAACTCGCGCAGCAACTGGGATTCGAAGGCAGCCCGCGCAAGCGCGCCAGCGAGCAGATGATGCAGCGCTATTATCGCAGTGCCAAATTTATCCGCCTGATGAATGAAATACTGCTCCAGGCGTTGCAGGAGCGCATCCTGCCGCAATCATCACAGACCATATCCATCAATCCACGATTTCAGGCACATAACGGACTGCTGGAAACGCGATTGCCCAATCTGCTGCAACAGGAGCCCAGCACCATTCTGGAAAGCTTCCTGCTGCTCCAGCAACACCCTGAACTACAAGGCTTCAGCGCGGCGATGCTGCGCAATCTGTGGCGCGTAAAAAACCTCGTCAACCGCGACTTTCGTTTGGATATCCGCAACAGACGGTTATTCATGGAAATATTGCGTCAACCGCACGGCCTGACCTCGATACTCCGGCAGATGAATCGCTATGGCATTCTGGGCCGCTATATTCCGGCATTCGGCCGCATCGAGGGGCAGATGCAGCATGATCTGTTTCACGTCTATACCGTCGATGAACATATCCTGAACGTATTGCGCAATCTGCGTCGTTTCCTGCTGCCGCAGCATGTCCACGAATTCCCGCTTTGCAGCCGGCTGATGTCCGAGTTCGACAAGCCGGAACTGCTTTTTCTGGCGGCACTGTTCCATGACATTGCCAAGGGCCGCGGCGGCGATCATTCGACATTGGGAACGGCCGATGCCCGCCGTTTCTGCAAGCACCACGGGCTATCGAAGGAGGAAACGGCACTGGTCGCCTGGCTCGTGGAACAGCATCTCGTCATGTCGAGAACAGCACAAAAATCGGACCTGACCGATCCGGCGGTGATTGAAAATTTCGCCAGGCTGATGGGAACGGAATACCGATTGACGGCGCTTTACCTGCTCACGGTCGCCGATATTCGCGGCACAAGCCCTGCCGTGTGGAATGCCTGGAAAGCCAAGTTGCTGGAAAATCTATTCCTTTCGACACGTCGCCTCATCCAGGGCAGTTCTGCCACCGCGGATAGCGAGTTGGCGGCACGGCAACAGCAGGCAGCAGAAAGGTTGAGTCATTACGCGGTGATGCCGGCCTCTTATAAAGAACTGTGGGAGAAATTCGGTCGCAATTACTTTTTGCGTCATGAAAGCCACGAAATCGGCTGGCATACGCGTCTTCTGCTCGCACACCTGAATGCTGAGAAACCGGTCGTCCGCGCCCGCCTCAGCCCAGCCGGCGATGGCATCCAGGTGATGATATACACGCATGACCGCGATGATCTGTTTGCGCGCATATGCGGATTTTTCGAACGCGCGGGCTACAACATCGTCGAGGCGAGAATTCATACCACCCTCCACGGCTATGCACTGGATAGCTTCCTGGTCCTGGACGAAAGTAATAGTGCCGTACGTTACCGCGACTTGCTGAGTTACATCGAGTACGAACTGACGCAACAACTGGAGAGCACCCAGGGGCCGCTGGAACCACTGGAAGGCCGCGTCAGTCGCCAGCTGAAGCACTTCCCCATAAAGCCGATAGTGACTCTGGATGCGGAAATAACCGGTCACAACCATCAATTATCTATCGTGGCAGGCGACCGTCCCGGACTATTGTCACGCATCGCGCAATGCCTGCTGCGGCACCATGTGCAGTTGCACACCGCCAAAATCAATACACTGGGAAATCGTGCCGAAGATACCTTCCTGATTTCCGGCGCTCAGGGCGAGCGCTTGCCGGATCAAGTCATTAAGACGTTGGAAGAAGAGCTGTCAAAGCAACTTTGAAGTCATATCCGGCGGCATCAGCCCCGAGCTGACACCGTGTTCCAAGCGATAGATCCACGCCAGCAGCTCCGCAACTGCCAGGTAGAGTTCCGGCGGAATATGCTGATCAAGGTCGATCTGCATCAGCATGGAAACCAGCTCCGGCGACTCATGCACATACACACCGGCATCCTTTGCGCGCTCAATGATCGCCTGCGCCAGCAAGCCTCTGCCCTTCGCCACCACCTTGGGCGCAGCCTGACCAGTTTGATAGGCCAGTGCCACGGCCAATTGGCGGGAGTCCTTACTCATGACGGATATTCACACCGGACAAGGTCAACCCGGATGATGCAAACCGTTCAGCCAGGCTTGCTTGTGCATTGCGCATACGATCAGCACTAATCGCGCTATCCGCTGCGATATCCAGCTGGATCGCCCCGTTGACGAATGCCAGCTTGGCGCTAACACCACCCAGCGAAGGCAGCTCCAGGTTGAGCCGCGTATGCCAATGCGCGGTTTCCTCCTCCCCGCCTTCCCGCCGCGCAGCATCTTCCTCGATTTCCCACTTCATTTCCTGCCCGGGCCATACCTGCCCTTGCCAGATGATCTGACGGCTATCCAGCGTTTGCAGTTGCTGCTGCACAATCTGCATCGATTGGGGATGCACCGGTTCAGCTTTCACAGCCTCAGAACTCAAAGTGCCAGCAGCAAGGGCGCCGACATCGGCCGCCTTCGCTGCGAGCGGTGGATTGCCGGCAGAAGGTGCTGCTTTTTGCGCATCGGCCTGATTGAGCAATGGCGAAAGACGTCCCTGAGGCTCTTGTAAAAGTGCAGCGACATTTCGCTCACCGGCAAGCCATTGCACCTGATGCGACTCATAAAATAATCCGCTTTGCGAAACCGCCTGTTTCAAGGATTGAGCAAGCGCAGCGGTGTCAGAGAGGGGCGTCGTGATTACCGGCGCAGCCTTCCCCGCCTGCGCCGCCTGGCCAGCCTCCCCTCCTTTTTGCAAAAGGGAACCGATAAACTTGGCAGTATCGCTGATCGAGACTGGGGTATTGGCAGGAAGTGTATTCGCCAGATCGCGCGTCAACGCAAATGTCATGCGCGGGCTGGAAGATAGATAGGTTAATTCCAGCGTGTCGCCGGCCTGGGTATTGCGGGGAAGATTGAGATCCAGCGTCTGGTCACCCACCATCACCTGGAATCGACCATTCGGCAGGCTGGCCAGAACATGTGCAGGCAACCGTTGTCCAGGCGTCCACTGGGGGGTCTCTAGAGAAGTCTGTGCCACCTCTATCAGCGGCGGCGCCGAGGTTTTGATCAGCAACTGCAGCTGATTCTGGATATCGTTATGTATCATTCATGCGGTCCATGCATGGAAACGATCAATTCCGCCTCCCCGCGTGAAATGCCACAACTTTCCGAAATCCGGCTCGCGTTGCGGCCTTGGCGGGCCATCTGGATTGCTCGGGTGTAAGGAGTATCCTCCGAGGCGTTTTCTGCCTGCAATTGCTGGATGAATTGCTCCAACGCGGCAACGCGGCTTTCCAAGCTCTCGATTTCACGGCGCCACTCGGCCTCGGAGCCATGTTTGACGAGCTCCGGCAGCCGGCGCTTGCGCAAAATGCCCCCGCCGGTACGCATCAGCAACAGCATCTCGGCGATATAAACCGCAAGAATCAGCGCGACCACAATAAGCAACTCGCGCCAGGTAATGACTATGCTTTCCACTATGTTTTCTCAACCCAACCATGCGCCAGATCCGAATACGCCCGGACATGATAAATCGCTTGTAAATTCAACAGCCAGCTTATCACATCAGGCGTAATCGTCGACATGCCCGCGATCGGGGATTTCCGGCTTGGGCGGTTGTCGCGGCTTGCGTCGACGCGGCGTCTGCCGGAAATCGTCTTTGGCGGGAGGATGTTTGAAAGGCGGGATGGGAAGATGGTAATCGTGAATGGGATCTATCGGATCCGTCGCCGCCTGCCACAGGAGCTCCACCAACACGAATTGCCCTGTGTTAGAGACCGCGACACCCGCCGCCATCGCTGTATGAGAGATCATTCCTCACCCCTCCTCGTACATATTCCTGCCAAATTTGCAGGGATTGTTGCCATCGCTGGCTTCTAGAACGGGAATAGACAGGAAAACTTGAGGGATATTGCGAATTTTTTGGCGGAAGCGGTGAGATTCGAACTCACGGAGGGCGTAAACCCTCGGCGGTTTTCAAGACCGCTGCCTTAAACCACTCGGCCACGCTTCCAGTTGACTGATTTAGCGCACTGGCGCCAACAACGGCCGGCATTTTAGCACAGCCGATCAATCGTCCTGTATATCCTGACCTGGAAATAATACGTCTGTGTACCCGAAACTGCGCAAATCCTTGATGCGCATCGGATAAAGAATGCCGTCGAGGTGATCGCACTCATGCTGGACAACACGCGCATGGAATCCGCTGGCGATACGGTCTATGGGCTGGCCGTACTGATCGACGCCGGTGTAGTGCACGCGCGCATAACGCGGCACGATGCCGCGCAGGCCGGGGACGGAGAGGCAGCCTTCCCAGCCGTCCTCCATTTCATCCGCCAGAGGCGTGACTGTCGGATTGATAAGCACGGTATACGGCACCTGCTCGGCATCGGGATAACGCGGATTCTTGCCGACACCGAAAATCACCACGCGCAGGCTCACGCCGATTTGCGGGGCGGCGATGCCGGCACCATCCATCGCATCCATCGTGTCGTGCATATCCTGGACCAGCGCGTGCAATTCCGGCACATCAAAGCGCTCCACTTCCGCCGCACGCTGCAACAGAAGGGGATCGCCCATTTTCAATACGGTTCTGACAGCCATCTAGCTTCCTATACCAAGAAACGGTTGCCCTTATTCGGCATGAATCTCGACCATTTGTTCCAATATCTTGCGCACACGATGCATGGTTTCATTTAGCACGTTGCCGATGGCTTCGTAATGAATGCCTTGTGCACTCGTACCCCGCCCTGCCGCATGGTTGGCGACCACACCCAAGGCCGCATAGCTGATTTCGAGTTCGCGCGCGAGCGCGGCTTCCGGCATCCCGGTCATGCCCACCATGGTCGCCCCGTCGCGCTCCAGACGGTTGATCTCGGCTGCCGTTTCCAGACGTGGCCCCTGCACCGCGGCATATACGCCGCCGTCGATGAAGCCTTCACCCGCAGCGGTCGCTGCCTGCATGCACAGCTCGCGCATCTTGGGGCAATAGGGATCGGTAAAGTCGATGTGCGTTACCGGCTTGTCGACCATGTCGTGGAACGTCGTTTTGCGGCCATGGGTGTAATCGATGATCTGGTCGGGAATGACAATCGAACCCGGGGCGAGTTCTGGATGAATGCCGCCAACGGTAGCTACCGAAACAACTTCCTTCACCCCTTCAGAATAGAGCGCCCACAAATTGGCGCGATAGTTCACGAGATGCGGCGGAATGGTATGCCCATAGCCGTGACGGGCCAGAAACACGACCTGATGATTATTGATGTTGCCGTAAGTTAGCGGCCCGGAAGGCTCGCCGTAAGGTGTACGGATCACCTGCCTGTGCGTAATTTCAAGACTTGCCAGTTGTGTAAGGCCGGTGCCGCCGATGATGCCGAGCATAAAAATCCTAGAAGTCAGTTTTCATCGGATTGTAACGCAAAGCCCTGCGGAGTGAAGATGGGTTATGGCATACTGCCGCCTATGAATCACGCCGTTACCCGCGACAGCCTCAAGCTCGCCAATACCCATTACGAAAATTTCCCGGTTGCCTCGGTTTTGCTGCCGATGCGCCTGCGCAGACCCATCGGTCTGATTTACGCCTTCGCGCGCCAGGCGGACGATTTCGCCGATGAAGGCGATCTCGCGCCGGAAGCTCGCCTGGCTTTGCTGGACGGCTTTCGCAAGGAACTGGATCGTATTGCTGTCGGCAATACGCCCGATACCGAGTTTTTCCGCACGCTGGCCGCGATGATTGCGGAGCGCAATCTGCCTTTGCAACCGTTTTACGACCTGCTCGATGCGTTCAGCCAGGATGTCGTGAAATCGCGTTATGAAAACTTCGGAGAGGTCATCGATTACTGTCGCCGTTCGGCCAATCCTATCGGCCGTTTGCTGCTGCATCTTTATGGCGAAGCGACCCCGCGCAACATTGGCTATTCCGATGCCATCTGTTCTGCACTGCAGATCATCAACTTCCTGCAGGATGTCGAAATCGACTACCGCAAGGATCGGATTTATTTTCCGCTCGATGAAATGACCAAATACCGTATCAAGGAAGCCCAGATCGCAGGCAAGGACGCGGGCGGCATGTGGTGGAACTTCATGCAGTTCGAGATCGAACGCGCACGCAAGCTTCTGCAATCGGGCGCGCCGCTCGGGCTGGTGCTCAAGGGCCGTATCGGCATGGAAATGCGCACCATCATCGCCGGCGGCGAACGTATCCTGAGCAAACTGCACAAGCACAAGGGCGACATGTTCAATCATCGCCCTGCACTTACCCCGCGCGACTGGGGGTACATGCTCTACCGCGCCGTCAGGGCCAAATAATGAATCCGCACGACTACTGCCAGCAAAAGGCTGCCGCCAGCGGCTCCAGTTTCTATTACAGCTTTCTCTTCCTGCCCAAAGCAAAGCGCCAGGCCATTACCGCACTTTATGCCTTCTGCCGCGAAGTGGACGACGTGGCCGACGAATGCACGGATACCGCCATTGCCCGCACCAAGCTGGCCTGGTGGCGTGCCGAAATCGCCAACCTGTATGCAGAGAAACCTCAGCATCCGGTGACACAAGCCCTTGCGAATGCAGTACGCGACTACAACCTCGCCGAAGAGCATTTCCAGGAAATCATCGACGGCATGGAAATGGATCTCGACCAGAATCGTTACGGCGACTTCAAGGAGTTGCATCTTTATTGCTACCGCGTCGCCAGCGTTGTCGGCCTGCTTTCGGCGTCCATTTTTGGCTACAGCGATCGCAAAACCCTCAAGTACGCGCATGACCTCGGGTTGGCTTTTCAGCTGACTAATATCGTGCGCGATGTCGGCGAAGATGCGCGCCGCGGCCGCATTTACCTGCCGCTCGACGAGATGGCGCAGCACGGCGTCAGCGAAGCCGACATCCTGCACAGCCGCGAAAGCGAAAACGTGCGGCGACTGCTCGAATTCCAGATCGAACGCGCCGAGGAATACTACCAGCGTGCTTTCGATGAACTGCCCGATGCCGACCGCCGCGACCAGCGTACCGGCCTTGTCATGGCGGCGATCTATCGAGCGCTGCTCGACGAAATACGGCTTGGCGGCTGCGAAAAAGTACTTAATCAGCGGGTATCGCTCACCCCGCTGCGTAAACTATGGCTGGCCTGGAAGTCATGGCTCAAGGGCTAGCCTTCCCGAAGGCAATATACCCTTGCGTGTAGCTGTCATCGGCGGCGGATGCGCAGGCTTGGCCGCTGCGGCCAAACTTGCCGAGCATGGCGTTGCCGTCACCGTATTCGAAGCCAGCAAACAGCTCGGCGGCCGTGCTCGCGGGCTCAACTGGAAAGGCAAGCGCCTCGACAATGGCCAGCACATTCTGATTGGCGCATATCGCGATACGCTACACCTGATGCGCCTGGCTGGCGTGGATGAACTTTCCGCCCTGATGCGCCTGCCGCTGCAATTGATCCAACACCATCAGTTCCGTCTGCGGGCCTCCGCCAGATTGCCCGCCCCATTGCATATTCTCTCCGGCCTTTTACGTGCTGAAGGCCTGACGCATCGCGAAAGGCTGTCGGCGCTGCGCTTGATGATCACTCTCCGACTCTCCGGATTTCGACTAAGACGTGATGAGCCTTTAAGCGCGTTTCTCGTGCGCCATCGGCAACCCGAGCGCGTCACCCGCTGGTTGTGGGAGCCTTTATGCCTTGCGGCGCTTAATACGCCGCTGACCCAAGCCAGCGCGCGCGTGTTCCTCAATGTGCTACGCGACAGTTTCTCGAAAGCAAAAACCGACAGCCATCTGTTATTGCCACGCGTCGATCTCTCTACCCTTCTCGCCGATCCGCTCGGTCGATATATCCAGGCGCATGGCGGCCAAATCCGTCTCGGCACTGCAGTAGCGGCAATTCATCAGATAAGCGACGGCTACACCGTGGAATGTGCCGGCGAGACGCAGCACTTCACCCATGTGATTGCCGCGGTATCACCCTTTCGCCTACCCGAACTGATCAAATCATTGCCGGCGCTGGCCGAAGCCGCCAGCCAGTGCGAACGTTACGTGTACCAGCCCATCTATTCCGTGTACATACAATATCCGGAGTCCGTTCACCTGCCCTTCCCAATGATCGGACTTAGTGGCGGCCACGCACAGTGGGTCTTGGACCGCGGCAGCCTCGACGGACAATCGGGGCTGATGGCGGTCGTAATCAGCGCTGAAGGTTCGCATCAGAACCTTACGCAAGAAACGCTGGCGGAAGCCGTCATTCGCGAACTGGCGTGCGCTTTCCCCCATATGCCGCCTCCGCTATGGCATAAGGTCATCGCAGAGAAGCGCGCTACCTTCGCCTGCCTGCCTGATCTAAAACGCCCGGCACAGCGCACTCCCCTAGCCCATTTCTACCTGGCCGGCGACTACACCGCAGGCGATTATCCCGCCACGATCGAGGGTGCCGTCAGAAGCGGCCTTGCCTGCGCCAGGCTGACGCTTGCTTCCTGAATCCCGCATTTCTGTGTAAGCTAAGTTCATGACTGCGCATCTTTACGACTTTCTGATCCACTGGGGCATCATGAGCCTTGCGCTCTGGGTCGCCAGCTACGTTTTCAACGGCCTCGCCTTCTCCAGCAAATCCTCTCTGCTGGTGTCGGCGCTGATGCTGGGATTCGCCAATGCCATCCTGCGTCCCATCCTCGTCTTCCTGACCTTCCCGCTGACTCTTTTGACCTTCGGCTTGTTCCTGCTGGTCATCAATGCACTAATGATCATGCTGGTCGCGGCCGTGGTGAAAGGCTTCAAGGTATCAGGCTTCTGGACTGCGTTTTTTGCCAGCATTTTCATTGCCGCCTTCAGCTTTTTCATCGAATGGCTGTTGCCGAGCAGCAGCCCGGTGCTTTACTCCACCGGCAACACACTCAGCATCTGACGGCAGCTTCCGTTAAAATGCGCGCTTTACCACATGGATCGCGCAATGAACTACCAGGCACCGCTCAACCATCTTAAAGATCGCGTGATTCTCGTCACCGGCGCTGGCCAAGGCATCGGCCGCACTGCCGCTCTCGCCTTTGCAGCGCAAGGCGCAACTGTGATCCTGCTGGGACGCAAGGTAAAAAAGCTGGAAGCGGTATATGATGAAATCGAAGCCGCGGGCGGCCCCCAGCCGCTGATCTTTCCGCTGAATCTGGAAAAAGCCGGCGAAGAAGAATTCAAGGCGCTGGCGGAAGGCATCCATCAGCAGCTCGGACGGCTCGATGGCATCCTGCACAACGCCAGCCGTTTCGACAATCTGAGCCCGCTGGAAATACAGACGGTAGAGCAATTCAACGGCATGCTGAAAACCAACCTCGTAGCGCCTTTCGCTTTAACAAAGGCCTGCCTACCGTTGCTGAAACGTGCGCCAGACGCTTCGATCATCATTACATCCACTACCGCGGGGCATCACCCTGCGGCCTACTGGGGTGCACACGCGATCTCCAACAGCGCTGCGGAGACGATGGTCAAAATCTGGGCACAGGAAATGGAAACGTTTCCCAATATGCGCATCAACACCATCGTGCCCGGCCCGGTGCAATGCCCGCAACGAAAACTATCCCACCCCGGCGAAATGCATGCCCATCTTCCGAAGGCTGAGGCGATCATGCCGCTTTATCTTTATCTGATGGGCCACGACAGTGCAGGCGTTAGCGGGCAAGTCTTCGAAGCGCAGAAGCCCCCGCAATGAGCTGGCTGATCACCAAATACCTGCTGACCGCCGGCATCGTGGTTCTGGTTTCGGAAATTGCAAAACGCAGCGACAAACTGGGTGGATTGGTAGCCGCGCTGCCACTCGTAACGATCCTGGCATTGATCTGGCTATACGCAGAAAACCAGACGACCGAGAAGATTGCGAATCACGCCTGGTACACCTTCTGGTGCGTGATTCCGACACTGCCGATGTTTCTTGTCTTTCCTGCACTGTTGCCGCGTATCGGATTCTGGTTGACGCTGCTCGCCTGCGTCGCGCTGACGATTGCCTGTTTTGGCCTGTGGACGCTGGCATTGCGCCGCTTCGGCATCGAACTTCTTTAACTTTCCCGTAATCGCGCAAGCGCCTGCTCGAGGCGATCCACCCCGTAGACTTCGATATCCTTGACCGCCTGCTTGGGCTGGTTGGCCTTGGGCACGATGGCATGGGTAAAACCCAGCTTGGCAGCCTCTTTCAAACGCTCCTGTCCGCGTTGTACAGGTCGCACCTCCCCCGCCAGACCAACCTCACCAAAAACAATAAGTTTCTGCGGCAATGGTTTGTTTTTCAATGAAGATACGATCGCCAACAAGACGGCCAAATCGGCAGCCGGCTCGCCTATACGGACGCCACCCACGGCATTGACGAACACATCCTGATCAAAGCACGCGACACCGGCATGACGGTGCAAAACCGCCAGCAACATGGCTAGGCGGTTCTGTTCCAGGCCGACGCAGAGGCGTTTGGGATTCGGTGCATGCGCCTCATCGACCAGCGCCTGCACTTCAACCAGCAACGGGCGCGTACCCTCCTGCGTTACCGTGATACACGAGCCGGCCACTTCCTCCGTGTGATGCGAAAGAAAGAGCGCCGAAGGATTGCTGACCTCGCGCAAGCCCTTTTCCGTCATCGCAAACACACCCAGCTCGTTGACTGCGCCAAAGCGGTTCTTGAAAGCGCGAACAAGGCGGAAACTGGAATTCGGGTCACCTTCAAAGTACAGCACGGTATCGACGATGTGCTCAAGCACACGAGGTCCGGCTAAGGAGCCCTCTTTCGTGACATGTCCAACGAGGATGACCGTGATGCCTAGCTGCTTGGCCAGCCGAGTCAATTGTGCCGAGCACTCCCGAACCTGCGCTACTGAGCCCGGCGCGGACTGCAGGGCTTCGGAATACAGCGTCTGGATGGAATCGATGACCGCCACATTCGGCTTATGCGCCTGCAGGATCGAAACGATTTTTTCCAGATTGATTTCAGCCAGCAATTCTACCGAGCTGGCATCCAGCCCCAGGCGTTTGGCGCGCATCGCAATCTGTTGCGGGGACTCTTCACCGCTGACGTAAACCACGCGCTGCTGGCCGCCGATATGGCACAGCGTCTGCAACAACAAAGTGGACTTGCCGATGCCCGGATCGCCACCGATCAACACCACACCGCCCGGCACCAAGCCGCCGCCCAGCACGCGGTCGAATTCCACAATGCCGGTAGGATGACGCGGCACCTCGGCAGCTTCGACCTCCGCCAGCTTCTGCAAGCCAGCGGTTTGCGCAAGCGACGCGAAGCGACTGGCGGAAGAGGCTTCGGCTATGGTTTCTACCAAGGTATTCCATGCATTGCAGCTCGGGCATTGCCCTTGCCATTTTGGTGCCTGTCCACCGCATTCAGTGCAGGTATAAACCGTCTTAGCTTTCGCCATTCACCTCTCCACGACCGGCACGCGCGGGGCAAGTGCGCACAGCAATTCATATCCAACCGTACCCGATGCTTCTGCCACGGCATCCACCGGCACCTGCGCACCCCATAGCTCTACCGGGCTGCCGATGTCGGCTTCAGGAATATCGGTCAAATCGGCGTACAGCATATCCATCGATACCCGCCCGACGGTGCGCGTTCGCTTGCCCGCGACCGCAATCGGCGTGCCGTTGGGTGCATGTCGTGGATAACCATCGGCGTAACCGCATGCCACTACGCCAATGCGCGTCTGTCTTTCAGCAATAAAACGGCGGCCGTAGCCTACCCCATCGCCCGGCTGCAGAGTCTGGATACCAATGATTACGCTGCTCAGCGTCATGGCAGGTTGTAGGCCAAGCTCTGCGGCAGACTGGTCGGCAAATGGTGTTGCGCCATAAAGCATGATGCCGGGCCGCACCCAGTCGGTATGCGTTTGCGGGTAGCGCAGGATGGCAGCCGAATTGGCCATGGTCCTGGGTAATGAAATTTCACGCGTCAGTTCATCGAACAGGTCGAACTGCACGGCGATGCCAGTCTCTTCGTCGGCAGTGGCGAAATGAGTCATCAGCGTCATCTGCCCAACAGACTTGCATACGCGCAATCGGTCGTAAAAGCTCCAGAAACGTCCAATGGGCACGCCCAAGCGATTCATGCCGGTATTCACCTTGAGAAAGATATCTATTGCAGGAATGCCTTGCGCCGCTTCCAGCATGAGTAACTGGGGTTCGGAGTGTACGACTGCAGCCAAGCGATATTTCGCCGCAATGACGAGTTCATCCGCGTCAAACAGCCCTTCAAGAAGAAGGATCGCTTGGCCAAACCCGGCTTCACGCAGGGCGATACCTTCGGAAATATTCAATACGGCAAAACCATCAGCGTCTTGCAATGCCGAAGCTACCCGCAATAAACCGTGCCCGTAGCCGTGGGCCTTGATGACGGCCATCATTTTCGATTGTGGGGCATGCCGCCGGGCGACGGCAAGATTGTGACGCAACGCGTCGGTATGGATGGTAGCGAGGATCGGACGCGTCATTCCCTGGCGTAACCCCCGTTAATAATCGCTGCCGCCGTAACCGCCCCCGCCACCGGCGAAGTTCTCGAAACGGGTGTGCTCGCCAAGGAAAGTCAGGCGCACGGTACCGATAGGACCGTTACGCTGTTTGCCGATGATGATTTCCGCCGTTCCCTTGTCCGGGCTGTCCGGGTTGTAAACCTGATCACGATAAATAAACAGAATTACGTCGGCATCTTGTTCGATCGCGCCAGATTCACGCAGGTCGGACATAACAGGACGCTTATTCGGGCGCTGTTCGAGGCCCCGATTTAGCTGCGACAATGCTACAACAGGTACATCAAGTTCCTTCGCCAACGCCTTGAGTGCACGCGATATTTCGGAAATTTCCGTCGCCCGGTTTTCACCCGTCCGCGTGGCGGACATCAGTTGCAAATAGTCGATGACAATCAATCCAAGCTTGCCGCACTGGCGATGCAGTCGCCGCGCCCGGGCGCGCACTTCCAGTGCATTGAGGCCGGCACTTTCGTCGATGAACATCGGTGCATCATTGAGCTTGCCCAGTGCCGTGGTCAATCGCACCCAGTCCTCGTCCTCCAGCCGCCCGGTCCGCATGCGATGCTGATCCAATCGCCCGACCGAGCCGATCATCCGCATCGCCAACTGCGTCGCGCCCATTTCCATGGAAAACACTGCCACCGGTAATCCGGTATCGAGTGCCACATTTTCGGCAATATTCAGTGAGAACGCCGTCTTGCCCATCGACGGCCGTCCGGCAACAATCACCAGATCGCCTGGCTGCAAACCCGATGTCATCGAATCCAGATCGGCGAAACCGGTCGGGATGCCGGTCACATCGCTGGGGTTGTCACGCTGGAATAGCTGATCGATACGGTCGGCAACCTGCGGCAGCAGCGTCTTGATGTCGATAAATCCCTGCGTACTGCGCTTGCCGCCTTCGGCAATCTCAAAAATCTTGGCCTCAGCCTCATCCAGCAATTGCGCGGCATCCTTGCCCTGCGGGCTGAATGCGCTATCTGCGATGCTGGAACCCACCTCGACCAGACTACGCATAACAGCTCGCTCGCGCACAATTTCGGCATACCGGCGGATGTTCGCGGCAGAGGGCGTGTTCTGTGCCAGCGCACCAAGGTAGGAAATTCCGCCGACTCCAGAAAGTTGCGCTGTGCTTTCCAGAGATTCGGCGACAGTAACGATGTCTGCCGGCTTGTTATGCTCGATCAGGCGGCTGATGTGTTCGTAAATGACACGATGGTCGTGCCGGTAAAAATCGGTGGAGGCGATCAGGTCGGCGATCTTGTCGAGCGCTTCATTTTCAAGCAGCAAGCCGCCTAATACGGACTGCTCGGCCTCGACAGAATGCGGGGGAAGTTTTAATGATGCGAGGGAGTCGTCAGCCATGCCGAATTATATAGCATCATGCGCATTTAACATTGCGCCGAAATGGCCAATCTTGCTCAGGCGGCGATACTCGCTTGCGCGGCCTTGAAACATGTATACCGGCTTCGCCCCGCCGCCTTGGATTGATACATGGCATCGTCGGCGCCCTTGATAAGCTCCTCCACAGTTCGCGCTTCATCAGGGTAAAGGATGACACCAATACTGCCGGAAACATGGACTTCATGTCCAAACATGTGGAAAGGCTGGGCCAGCGTATCCACAAAGGCCTGCGCAATCCTTCCGGCATCGACGGCATTGTTGATATCGCTGAGAATCGCAGTGAACTCATCCCCACCCAGACGCGCCACGGTATCGGAAGCACGCACCTGGGCCGTCAGGCGATGGGCAACCTGAACCAGCAGTTCATCGCCAACTTGATGCCCCAAGGTGTCGTTGACTTCCTTGAAGTAATCCAGATCGATAAACAGCAGCGCCATCGTTTCGGCGGCACGATCCGCTTTTTTGATTGCCTGTTCGAGGCGATCGCGGAACAGGCGTCGGTTGGGCAATCGCGTCAGAGGATCGAAGTTCGCATACTCCCATATCTGTTCGGCAACTTTTTTCTTTTCGGTCACATCGGTAAACAAGGCGACGTAATTTTGTACGGCGCCCTTCGCGTTGTGAACCGCACTGATGGATAACCATTCGGCGTAAAGTTCGCCGCTTTTTTTCCGGTTCCAGACATCCCCTTCCCAATGGTGCGTCGTAGCCAGTGAATGCCATAATTTGTGGTAAAAATCCGCTCCGTGGCGGCCGGAACTGAGAAAGTTCGGATTCTTGCCCAACACCTCTTCCGCCGAATAGCCGGTCAGCTCGGTAAAAGCAGGATTAGTCGCGACGATGTGGTTGTCGGCATCGGTAATCATCATCGCTTCGTTACTGTAGTTGTATACGGTCGCCGCGAGACGCAACTTTTCTTCCGCCAGGACGCGCGCCGTAATATCCTGGAATTGTCCGATCAGGTTGTACGGCGTTCCGCTGGAGTCCCTGAGCAACGAAGTCGTGACATTGACCCAGACGACGTCGCCATTCCTGCGGATATAGCGTTTTTCGATCTGATACAAATCGATTTCACCCGCCAGCAGACTATTCAGACTCTCGCGGCTTAAATGCAGGTCATCGGGATGGGTAATGTCCAGCGCAGTCATTTCGGCCAGCTCTTCCTTGCCATAACCGACAATGTCGCAAAAGGCCTTATTCGTCAGCAGATAATGCAGATCCATGTCGGCGATGCACATTCCGATAGGCGCCAACTCCAGGATATTGCTTAATTTCTGTTCGCTTTTCTCGCTTTTCTCGTTGGCGACTTGAAGCTCGCGGCTGATGCTTTCGTTGCGCTGCAACGCATCCTCAAGCTCCCGGGTTCGCGAACGTACCAAGTCCTCCAACAGGATGGTGGATTGAAACATTCCGTATCCGGACTGCGACCCATCTACTTCCCGCTCCGCACGCTCGATCAAGGCATCGACCACTTTATTGAGGCGAACGATTTCGGCCTGCAAGGCCTGAACCCGAGCGGTTGCCTTATCCGTCACATCAATCATTCATACCCCCCACTTGCGCGCCAATGGCTATGCCTGTCAGAGTCTGATTGATATGTATGCCCATGAACTGCTCTCCATACGTATTGAAGCCCACAACATGGTTGTCCACAAAAACCCCTTCTGCTTCGCCAATAAGCCCTTTGTTCGCCAGCTCGATGTTGCGGAAGGTGCAGTCGCAAGCGATCACCAATTGCGGTGTGCCGATGCTGGCATGAATTTCGTCGAATGTACGCTGGAGATTCCCAATAAAATCGACGCCTTGCGCGACCCGAAGTACCAATCCTTTATCGATAGCACAATAAAACGTCAGGCTGCCATCCGGATTGGCACTGCGGATGGAGCGGACGTAATCCGTTCCGTTGATGCGAATAACTACCGGTGAAGCCGCAAAACTGGAAGCATCGAGTTGCTCAGGCCTCACGCCCAGCACGCGAGCATACTCCTCAGCCGCAGGCAGGCCATTAAGCTCCTTGACAGTACGGCGAGGAATATCCACCTCGGTAACCACCAGTCGCTCCTGCCCACCCACAAAGTGATGCGTCTTGATGATTGTGAACGGATAAATCGTATCGATGATGGCAAGGACGGCGCTATCGGTATGAAATGCGCCATCGCAAAACACCCAGGTTTGCTCGGCTTTTGAGTCGTCGCCTGCCGACCCGCCGAACATGGGAGTATCCCGCAACGCATGCTGGAAAGCATGCACCACCGCTTCTTCACGATTCGATAGCCCATCGATCAATTGCATGGCGAAACGATTGCGATTGCAGGGAGCAGTGTCGCGAGCCTGCTCATCCAGTCCAGCCTTTAGTGTGCCGACCAGGGCTTTTCCAGTCTCATCGCGAAACTGTTGTAAGTGGTCGAGCCGACCAACGGCAACAGTAAATCCCTGCATCGGAAAACCGACTCCCACCAGGCTCTGTTTGCGATAGCCTGCCGGGCCGATTTCGCCCGCCGTCGTACATCCGATGACCGGCACATCTGGAAACAATAAATTCATTTCATCCGACAGTGCGCCCAGATCGTAATGACTGGAACAGAAAAAAACGACCAAGGCCATATCCAGCCCAGCTACCTCCGCATGAAAATCGCGCACGGCCGAACGTGCGTCGGTAGCGCTGGTATGGGCAATTCTGATAGAGGGTATGGCAGTCATCGAAGAATCTTTACGAATAAAACTCCGGCCGTGCGACCTTATTTATCAAAATTGTATCAGCGGCATTACCCAATAAGCATACTATGCAAGCGCGGTTATTCTGCAGCAGACAAAAAAAAGGCTGCCGAAGCAGCCTTTTTTGTCATCCGAAGCGGTTTAATGTTCGCCAAGTACGGAAACAGTGATGTCTACAACCACATCAGCATGCGGAGCAACGCTGACCTGATGGTCGCCGATAGTCTTCAGCGGGCCATTGGGCATGCGAACTTCAGCCTTGGTCACTTCAAAGCCTTGTGCAGTCAGCGCTTCGGCGATGTCGTGATTGGTGACGGAACCGAACAGGCGGCCATCCACACCGGCTTTCTGCGAGACTTGCAGCATGAAGCCAGCCAGCTTTTCAGCACGGGTTTGGGCAGCAGCCAGAATTTCGGCTTGCTTCTTTTCCAGGTCGGCGCGCTTGGCGGCGAATTCAGCCTTGTTGGCTTCGGTCGCACGCTTGGCCTTGCCTTGCGGGATCAGGAAGTTGCGGCCGTAGCCATCCTTGACCTTGACGATGTCGCCCAGGGTACCCAGGTTGGTAACTTTTTCCAGAAGAATAACTTGCATTGCTGTTTCTCCTTAGTGCTTGTCGCAGTAAGGCATCAGGGCCAGGAAACGGGCGCGCTTGATAGCCGTGGTCAGTTGACGCTGATAACGGGCCTTGGTGCCCGTAATACGTGCAGGAATGATCTTGCCATTTTCATTGATGAAGTCCTTCAGCAGGTCAACATCCTTGTAATCTACTTCCTTGATGCCTTCTGCCGAAAAGCGGCAGTAACGGCGGCGGCGGAACATATCGCGTGCCATGATTCAACCTTTCTCAATAATCTCTAATTCGTTTATATGCAGTACCAACTGGCGGCTATTAAGGCTTCTTTTAGCGAGAAACCCAGCAACCCTGGCGCAGCTTCCAAGCTTGATTCCCTTGGCCTGTTCAGCCATTTTTGCCATTGCTACGGCGGGAACTTCACATTCGACCTGGCGGTTCATGCCTGCCTCGTTTTGTTGCGAGACGTGCCTGAGGGTAAAAGCCAGGAGCGGGATGCCTGCCGGGGTGTACCGCAGTTCGGCGACGTCCGTCACCTCACCGCTCAGCACCAGCCGGTTGCTAATCACTTAAGCCGCGGCAGCTTCCGCAGCCGGCGCTTCTTCCTTGTTCAGGACGGACTTGGCCTTTTCTTCCTTCATCATCGGGGAAGGAGCGGTAACGGCTTCCTTCATCGCGACGGTCAGGTGGCGCAGCACGGCGTCGTTGAACTTGAATGCGTTTTCCAGCTCAGCCAGGGCTTCCTGACCGCACTCGATGTTCATCAGCACGTAGTGTGCCTTGTGGATTTTCTGGATCGGATATGCCAGTTGGCGGCGGCCCCAGTCTTCCAGGCGGTGAACAGCGCCGCCGGTAGTGGTGACGAGCGCACGATAGCGCTCGATCATGGCGGGCACTTGCTCGCTCTGGTCCGGATGGACGATGAATACAACTTCATAATGGCGCATTGATACTCCTTTTGGTTTAACAGCTGCCCGCATGCGACAACGGTGCAGCAAGGTTGAAGAGCGCAAGATTTTAATGGAAATCGCTAAACAAATCAAACGGATTCATCGATCCATCACGCACTTTCGATGGCATGCTAATATTCGGCCAAAACATATCAGAAAAACGGCTATGGCACCTCCACCGATTATTGACGAGTCCACACAGGATAGTCGCCGCGCAAAACTCCGTATTGGCGTTGCTGCCGCGCTCCTGATTACCGCCATCGGCATTCTTGCCATCCTTAACCAGCGCAGGGACGAGCCAGCTCCTGAAGAGTCA
>CAMLME010000006.1 GCA_946481235.1 uncultured Methylobacillus sp.
CTTGGTCCCGTTGGCCGTGGCAGGCAGCAAAAATTCCTCCCCGATGTCGCGAATGACCTCGGTCACTTCTGCGCTGCCGAAGTCGCTGATTTCCTCCAGGTAACCCATCAGGAAAAGCCGGTCGCACAGGGTATTGATCTTGCGCGGAATCCCCCCCGTATATTCGTAGATGGCGGCATACGCATCGTCATTCAGCGATGGGTTGCCGTTCCAGCCGACGGTGAGCAGCCGGTGCTCGATATAGGCCTGCGTTTCTGCGGCATCCATCGGGCCCAGGTGATAGGTGGCGATCACGCGTTGCAGCAATTGCTGCATGTCGCCGCTGAGCAGTGTTTGGCGGAATTCGGGCTGCCCGAGCAGGAAAATCTGCAGCAAGGAATTGTCGGCGGTCTGGAAATTGGAAAGCATGCGCAATTCCTCGACCGTGCGGGGCGAAAGGTTTTGCGCTTCATCCACCACCAGGAGTACGCGTTTCCCCTGGCGGTCGCATTGCAGCAGGAACTGCTCCAGCTTGGTGAGCAGGGCTGCCTTGGAAAGGTCTTCAAAAGGAAGCCCGAAGGCCGCGACGACCATGCGCAAGGTGTCTTCGGAGTCGATGTGGGTGTTGACGATTTGCGCCGCAATGATTTTTTCCGATTCCAGCTTGCGGAAAAGATTGCGCACCAGCGTGGTTTTGCCCGC
Organism: uncultured Methylobacillus sp.; assembly: GCA_946481235.1. The sequence goes on from CAMLME010000006.1 coordinate 682, forward strand.
CCCGACTTCTCCCGTGATGACGATGAATCCTTCGCGCTGCCCCAGCCCGTATTCCAGATAAGACATCGCCCGCTTGTGCCCTTTGCTGCCGAAGAAAAAATTCGGATCGGGCTTTAACTGGAAGGGTTTGGCGCGGAGGCCATAATAGGATTCGTACATGACTGTTCACTAGAAGGTGATGTATACCGAAGCCGTCACCGCATTTTCGTTGTATTCGGAGCCCTCTTGGGTGGATTCAAGGTCCTTGCGCCTGAACTCCAGCGCGCCCCGGACATTGGACAGAAGTTCCTTGGTAACGCCCAGTCTCAGTACCTTTTCCTTGTCTTCCCTGTCGGTAGTGAGGGCCTTGGTTTTGATCAGTGATATGCCCAGGTTGGCGCTGGTGCGCGGCCCGAGTTCCCGGATCCATCGCGCCTGGATGCCCTGTTGCTTGATATCGTCATCGGCTGAAAAATCGCTGACGCCGAGCAGGGCGCTGTCCGAAGATTGCGCCGTTTGCGCCTCGCGACGGGTGTCGAACAAGCTAAGCACGCCGGTGTTTCTCGCGCCGCTCACGGTCACAGACGCCTGGAAACGTTTTTGCAGGAAAAATCGGTTGGTCAGGAAATTCACCGAATCCGCCAGGGATTCGGGCAACCCGTTCTCGCTGATGAACGCGGCGATCACCTGTTGCCGCAAAATGGGATCGGGAATGGCCGAAGTCCAGAGCTGATCCAGAAGTGCTGCGGTATCTACCGTGGCAGGCAGCAGGAACTGGTCGCGGGTAGTCGTGACGTCTTCACTGTAGCTCACGTTGAATGCAGTACGGCGCGAGCGGTGGCTCGCCTTCAGGGAATACGAGTCGCCGTAATAGCGTTTGCCCGCCAATGCTTCAACGCTGGTCCGGCGGGAAGGCGTCCAGTCGAACCCGGCTTTCCAGTAGGAGCCGCCCGAGTCGCCGGTGATGGAAAGGTAATCGTGTTTTTCGTAACCGGCATTCGCGATTAAGCTGAGTTTGCGCGAGAGGCGGTAGCGAAGATCTCCGCCATAGGTCGACTGATCAACCTGCTGGCCGCTATCGAAGTCGATGCGCTGCTTGTTGTAATTCAAGCCCCAGCCCAGGGTCTGGAAGTCATCGCCGCTGTTCAGTCGCAATAATATGCGATCCGATGTGCTGTCCGAGAGGCCGGTCGATATCGAGGAGCCACGTCCCGACGTGCTGACCGAGTCATGGGTGTAGCGCACCTCGGCATCGGCGAAATCCTTGAAGTGGTGCTGCAGGTAAGGGCTGAGGCTGTAAGTCTCGACGTTGGTGCGATTGTTCGTGATGTTGGTGTTGTCTTCGCTCTGTGCGCCAAAAGACGTAGTGCTTCGCTGGCTTATCGAGGCCCGGGCGTCGAAAAACAAATGATCCGGCAGCACTTCCGCATTGGCGTTGGCATCCAATTGATGGTTCGTTGCGTTTCTGTCGCTCTCTTTTGCATAAAAAAGATTCTGCATGACATAACGGGTGTTGAACCTCAGGTGCGGCCCCAGGCCAACGATGGAGATGCCAGGATTGACCTGGGTAATGAAATCGCTTTCCTCGTTGGTGTTCGACAGCGCCACGTTGTCGGTATAGGTTTCTTTCAGTTGCAAGGTGGGCGTGAACTCCCATTCGACCGCACTTGCTTGAAGCGACAGCAGCAGCATGGCTGCCGAGGTTGAGCCGATGACAGGATACAAGCCTTTGTGTAACAAATGGTTTTTAGAAGTTTTAGTTGTAGTAATAGCCATAAAAATCCCCACCGGGGAACGGTCGGGCCTTGTTGTAAATAAAATTAATGGTCTCGCAAGACTCGATTTGCCTGAGGGCTTCCAGAACGGCTTTCTGCGGCGTGGTTTCCGCTTCTACCACCATCACGATTTGCCCCATCTGACTGGCCAGTGCTTGCGCTTCACTGGTCAGCAGTAAAGGCGGGGCATCGAATATGACAATCCGGTCGGGATAACGCTGGGCGATTTCCTTGAGCAGATCGCTCATCGCATGGCTGCCCAATAGCTCAGTCGAGCGCTTGTGCTTGGTGCCGGCGGGCAGAATGACAAGCTTCTCGACGTTGGTGCGGATCAGCACGTCACCCAGGTCGAGTTTGTCATCCAGTAACACATCCAGCAAGCCGGGGCTGGGTTCCAGTCCGAGATATTCCAGTACAGAAGGCCGGGCGACATCGGCGTCGATCAGAAGCACCGTGTGATCCATTTCCATTGCGATGCTCATCGCCAGGTTGGTCGCGCAAAAGGTTTTTCCTTCTTCGGCAAGGGCGCTGGTGACCATGATCAGGTTGTGATTGTGGGCCTTGTCGGTTCCATTGTGAAAGGAGTTGGCAAGCAATGGCCGCTTGATCAGGCGGAATGCCTCGGCGATCTGCGATCTGTCGCCGTCTGGCGTGATCATGCCTGCCAAGCGTAATTTTTCGAGGTTGATCATCCCCTGTTTTTGCGTCTGGTTCTGGATTGAGGGTGATGGGCTGGCTCCGATTCCGCCTTTCCCCATCCTGTCGGCAGTGGTTAGATGGGGGTGCGGGGAGCCCTGCGGCAATATTTCCTCGAAGGAAGGGTCCATTCTTGCTTCGACATGGTTCAGCCGTTTGCTCGCTGCCTTTTCGATAATGCCCGGATTGTCGTCCAATGCGGGTTCCGCGTGATCTTCCGAGGGAAGATTCCCCGCCTTACCCATCTTGGCAAGTTTTCCAGCTGCTTTTTCTATGATGCTCATACAACCTCCGGCGGTATGCATGCTCTTGTGGTCAGCGTGCCATTCTGGCTCGGGCATGACTCAAATCCAACTGTTTTTCGACGTGTTTCGTGTCCTGAAAACTAAATTCAACTCACTACCATGCTGGGGCCCATCGTCGCCATCAATGTGCCATACAAGCTCAGCAATACCAGCAAAGACAGGCAGAAGGCAAAGAGCTTTCTTCTGCGTTTGACGATTTCCGGCCCGGTCCACATCATCGCAACCGTTCCCAGGATGGGCCGGCCGGTGGCCTCACGCAGACTGCTCTGACTGTGGAAGGTGGGATTGATCTGGCTCATCATGAATGCCACCCCGATACCGCTCGCCAACGCTACCACCAACACCAGGGAGTAAAGCAGTCCCCGGTTGGGTCCTGTGGGCATTTGAGGGTCGGTGGGCGGATCGATAATCCTGAATGTCATCAGCTCGGTCGTGGCACGCATATCCCCGGACATCTTGGCGGCCTCGCGGCGTTCGAGGAGCTTTTCGTAATTGGACTTGTTGACCTCGTAGTCGCGGTTAAGTTGAGCCAGTGCCGCTTCCACCTCAGGCACGGCGTTGCCCATGGACTTTATTTGATTGAAGCGGGCAGTGAATTCTTCTACACGGGCGCGCATCGAGGCCACCCTGGCTTCCGCTTCCGCTAAAGCGACATTCAGCTGCTGCAGCATCGGGCTATAGTTTTTGCCGGGGTCGCCGCTTTGCTGGATCTGTTTGGCCTCCTCACGCTCGCGCTCTTCGATCAGCTTCATTTCTTCTTTCTTGCGCTCTTCCAGCTGTTTGATCAGACGTTTTGCCGCAACAATATCCGGGTGCTGCTCGGTATATTGCAAAAGCAGCGAGTCCAGATGCTTGTTCAGGGACTGGATGCGCTCGTCGATTTCCGGCGTGGCAGCCGTGCTGGTAACGGGGATGTCGTCGACGATGATGTCGGGTTCGTTGCCGGCGATCTGGTTCTTGAGGGCGTCGCGTGCCTGCTCGGCTTCCTTCAGCTCCAGTCTTGCCTGGTTGAGACTGTCGGAGACTTCAGCCAGCTGCGTAGCGAAGTCCCTGTTGTTACGAGGCATCATGCCCATATTCTTTTGCTTGAACGTCTTGAGGGCGGTTTCGGCGGTGAGGAGTTTTTCTTCGTAGTCCTTGATCTGATCGTCGATAAAACGAATGGCTGAAGTCGTGTTCTGCTTGTTGTCGCGGAGGCTGCCTTCGACAAAGATGGTCAACAGGGATTGCACGACGCCTTTGGCAATTCTCCGGTCTTCATTGGCGTACGAAATGGTGAAAAGATTGTCGCGCCCGGTGGCCTCGATTTCGATGTCGTCCATCAGGTTCGTGACGAGCTGGTCGCTTTCCTGCGGCGTTCGGGTTTTGATATCAAGGTCGACCATGCGGATAACTCTTTCCACGTTGGGGCGGCTGATCAGCGTGCGGCTCATGATGGTGACCTGCTGCTCAACGTTTGGCGGTTGCGCCATGCCCGCAAGCAACGGTTTCAGAACGCTCTCGGTATCCACGTAGATTCTTGCGGACGACTCGTAATTGTCAGGCAGCTCATGGACGACCAGCCAACCGATAACGGCAACGAACCAGATCGCCACCACACCGTACCAACGATATTTCCATGTCCCTTTTACGTAGGGTACCAAGTGTGTAGTCAGATCCTCCATTCGGTCACTCTCTCCTCAATCTAAGGATCGCCATGTGCGTCGAGTCGCATCAAATCCGGGATTTTTCATCTCTTGGTTCGGAAACGAAAATCAACCAGTCATAAGCATGAATCCATTACGGAAATCTAGAAATAACTTTCCGGTATGACCAGTACATCGCCGGGGCGCATCACTACATTGGCGGAGATGTCACCATCCCTGAGCAGGTCTTCCAGGCGGACGCCAAACTGGTTCTGGCTGCCGTCGACGCTGCGAATCACGCTGGCGCGGTTGCCGTCGGCAAAGTCGGTAATGCCGCCCACGGCAATCATGACGTCCATCATTGTCATGTTTTCACGGTACGGAAGCGCTTGCGGTCTGGCGGCTTCGCCGATGACGCGAACCTGCTCGCTATAGGGCCCGACGAAGTTGGTTACGATCACCGTGACGATCGGGTCCTGAATGTACTTGGCAAGGGCTTTTTCGATATCGCGAGCCAATTGGGATGCCGATTTTCCGCTCGCCGGCAGATCCTCTACCAGGGGGGTGGTGATCTTGCCGTCCGGACGCACCGGAACGGACATGGAAACCTCGGGATTGCGCCAGACCATGATGCTTAGGCTGTCACCTGGACCGACCAGGTAATCATGCGGGGCAATTTGTCCTTCTTCGGTGGAGAGGGGCGGATGTCCTTTACTGGCACAACCGGTGAGAGTCAGGAGGGAAAGTAGGATAGCAAAGCAGGTCAGCCATCCTGGGGTGTATTGTTGTGTATTCATTTGGATCACCTCTTTCGCTGTTTGAAGTGCGGCAACGCCGGAACAAGTCGAAATCGCGGTACAAATACTAAAAACGAATACTTACCTAACCTTTAAAGCGTATTACTGTTTCGTATCAGGGTGTAAGAATTATTTTACACACGGGTAAGAATTTTTCTAGCTTATCTTAATGTGATCAATAGCGTAAGCCAATTCGTTAAGGATGAGTTTAGATGAACATAAGCATATACTTTTTTTCATGGTTAAGCTCGTAAAGTCTTCCTTGATCAGCCAGTATCGAAACGAATCATGAAATAGCGTCTCAAAAGCTCAAGGGGAAAGAATTCTAAAGGAGAGTCTCATGGATAATCCGCTCATCAAGCTTCAAGACCTGTCCAACTTCCTTGAGCAGGGCACTCTCGACGACAATCTCCTGCAATTGGCCGAAAGAGCGGCAAAAGCGCTCACGGCCGAAAAGTGTTCCATCATGCTGCTGAAGGATGGCGAATCCGATGATCTCAGGATGCGGGTTTGCGCTAGCTATGGGGCCTTGCCTGACGCTGCTTATACCGAGTCGATAGGGAAGGGTGAAGGAATTGCGGGGCGGGTCATTGCCACCGGCCGATCGATACTCATCGACGACATCAGCAAGTCGGAACTCGCCTCCAGGGCGCGCCGCACGGACGACCCGCGCAAGAGCCTGATTTCATCGCCGATTCCCATCAACCGGCGCATCGTCGGTGTGGTCAACGTGAGCAGCCATGTGCGCGGGGATGTCTTCACCCCGGCGGATCTGAATCTGCTCGAAGTGATTGCTCTTTTCATCGGTAAATCCATTCAGGCGATTCAATTGCAAAACATCCTGAATTCCCGGTTTGCCCAGCTGGCCCTGCTCCACGAAGCGGAAAAAAGCCTGGAACCCATGGGCGTTGGCGTCGCGGTGCAAAACCCGGACCAGATGGCTAAAATCCTGGCGAAATCCTTTTACAAGGAAATGACCCGGGCAGGCCTGGGTTCCAACCAGATCATCAGTGCCGCTTCCGAAATCATCTCCCAGTTGAGTGGCAGTTTGCAGCGGCACAACAAGCGCCTCGCGCGGGGTACGCCGGAAATTTCGGGAGAAGACTCTTAGCAGGGAAATGTCGTAAGGTTTTGTGTCGGATTTTTTTACACTCGCAAATATGCCGGCAATAGTTCGTGACCTGCTTTTCATCTTGGCAGGGCGCGGTCTCTTCCCCGCAAAGGCAAGGGAAAACGGGCTTCCCGGGTGATGTCTGCCATTTCGAATCCATCCGCAATAAACACTGGTGCGTAATTTGCTTCTTCAAGCGTAAGCATCCAAAAGTGGCGGAAGTATGGCCTATTCAAAAAAATCATTGCTTGCGCTCGTTGTTTTGGCCTCGGTCATCGCAAGTGCCGGGGCGGACGATACGCCTGTCGGGAGTTCGCCGCCCGTGCCCGCGAATGCGGAGAGCCCGGAGGCTCAGGTGGCCTTGGCCGTCAGGTACGAACACGCCGAGGGCGTGCCTCGGGATTACGCCAAGGCGGCTGAGCTGTACTGCCGCGCTGCCCGCGCGGGCAACGCGAATGCGCAATTTTCCCTGGGTTGGATGTATGCCAATGGGCGCGGTGTTTCTCGTGACGATAGCGTGGCCGCGCAACTGATTGCCATGGCTGGCGCCCAGGGGCACGCGCATGCCAAGGAGGCTCTGCGATACATCCATGCTTCTACCCAAACGCCATTGCCTTCATGCATGTTGCCCGACCCCGAGCCCGTGTTGGAGGGTAGTGGCAATAACGAGGAAGCAGCACGTCAGTATGCCAAGGCGGGGCATCTGCGAGTCGTCGTTGAGGAAACGTTCTTCCGGCGGGGGCCAATTTTCGATCTGGTGTACAAGCTGGCTTCCGATTATGAAGTTGATCCCAAGCTGGTTCTGGCCGTCATTACCGTAGAGTCGGGCTTCAACGTGCGTGCAAAATCACCCAAGAACGCGCAAGGCCTGATGCAACTCATTCCCGAGACCGCGCAGCGCTTCCGTGTCAAAAACGCCTTCGATCCGACGGATAACATCAAGGGCGGGCTGGCCTATCTGCAATGGTTGCTGGCGTACTTCAAAGGGGATGTGCCATTGGTGTTGGCGGCCTACAACGCGGGCGAGGGGGCGGTGGAAAAATATCGCGGCATCCCCCCGTATCCTGAAACCAGGGATTATGTTCAGAAAATTACCAGCATGTACCGTAGCCCAACCCACCCATACAAAGCCGACCTGGTGAAAGAAGCGACGTTTCTGTCTGCGCCCGCGAAGACAAGAAAATAAGTGGCGGAAGACGCCGCGTCATTGTAAGAATTCCCGACATTTCCGTTTTTTCTATCCCTTAAACCGCCATCAACCGATGACGGATCCTCAGCCTGCTCCAGAGCACGATCAACGCCGGCAGCAGCAGCAATTCCAGGAGTTGCCCGGCCAGCAGGCCGCTGGACGCGAGCAAGCCGAAATGCGAGGTGGGCTGGAAGCGGGAAACCGACAGCAGCAGGAACTGCGCCACCAGCAAGAGCGAGATGGCGACCACGGCGCGGCCCGAGGCCTCGAAACTGCGGGCCAGCGAAAAGACGACGCCTAATCCTTTGTGGCGTCGCTCCAGATAGTTGTGGAAGAAGTGAATGGTGTCGTCCACGGTGATGCCCAGCACGACGCTGGCGATCAATACCGTAGCCATGTCGAGGTAAATGCCGGCAGTGCCCATGATCACGAAGATAAAGGCGAGCGGGGCCAGGTTGGGCAGCATGCTGATGACGGCCGCAGGCACGGAGCGCCACAGTATCAGCATGATCAGGAAAATCTGGCCGAAGGCCCCCAGAAAGCTATGTTGCTGGCCGACGACCAGCAGGTCTTCCTGGTCCGAGAACAGGCGGCCGGCGCCGCCGATTTGCCAGGTGAGGCCGGGGGCATTCACTGTGGCCAGATGCGTCTCGATTTTCTCGATGACGGACTGGATGGCATTGGCGCCGTGCACATTCACATTGAGCATGATGCGGGTGCGCTGGTATTCGTTGTTGACCAGCTCCTGCAAATCCCGGCCGTCATAGATGAGCAGCAACTGGCTGAGCAGCTTGTTGTCGTGCGGGAGCGCGCGCGATGCGGGATCCTCGCCGTTGAAGGCCCAGTTCATTTCCTCGACGATATCCATCATCGACACCGTGCGGTCGACTTCCGGCAGGGTTTCAACCCAGGTCTGCACGGACTTGAGCTGGGCCAGCCGGGCGGCATCCTTGAAGGCATCGCGGCCGGGGCCGTCGACGACGATTTCCAGCGCGGTGACGCCCGCCAGCCTGTCCTCGATCAGCCGGGTGGATTGCGTGAGGGGATGCGAAGCATTGAAGAACTTCAGCAGGTCGGACTCGGCCTGCACCTTGAGGATTTGCGGCGCAGTCAGGGCCGCCAGCAGGGCGATCGTGGCCGCCACCCAGCCGGCATGGCGCATGCTGAAACTGGCGAGGCCGTAGGAAATGCGCTTGGTCCACGAAAAACCGCCGCTTCTTTTCGGCCAGTAGCCGCTATCCCATTTCACCAGCAAGGGAGGCATCAGGTAGATCAGCACCAGATAAATCATCAAGGTGCCGAAGGCGCCGACGATGCCGAATACCTGGATCGGCGGAATGGGCACCAGCACCAGGCTGATCATGCCGGCGGCAGTGCTCAGCATATTGAACAGCGCCGGCTTGTGTATGAGCTGCACCGCAAAGATGACGCGCTTGGGCCTGCGGAATCCGGCATGGCGCATGCGCAGCAACGCCGAATACAGATGCAGGATATTGGCCGCGGTATAAGCGAACAGCAAGGTGGGCGCCATGGCCGTGACCAGCGTGTAAGGTCTGCCCATGGCGGCAATCAGCGCCACGCAGCTGATCACGACCGTACTCATCGCCACGGCACCGATGACGACCGGCGGCGTGCGCCCCACAACCCAGCGCAGCAACAGCAGACCCATGATGACGACCAGCGGGGTGAACAAGGCGCTGTCCTGCAGCATGGAGCGCATTTCGGCGGCGTCCAGCGCCACCGGGCCGGCAACAGCGACCAGCTTGCTTTCCAGTTTTTCCGCTTTTACCGCCGCGTGCAGGGCTGATTCGATGGCCGCACGCTGGCGGCTTTCTCCCAGTTTCTTTGCGCGCACCACGATTGCCAGGGCCGAGCCGTCCTTGGCGGCCAGCGAGCCGGGCGCGAAGCGATCCTGAAGCACCCGGTCCCTGCGTTCCTGCGCAGTCGTGTCGTCCAGGCTTTCCGGGTCGATCAGGCGCTCGACGGTGAACCCGTCCTCGCTGCCACCGATATGGTCGGCGTTGGTGGCGGCAAATACCCGGTCCACGTCCGGGTGCTGTTCCAGGCGCTGGCTGATGCGGTCGAGTGCGGAAAGGAATTCCTTCGAATAAAGATCATCCCCGGCAAACAGGCCGATGAGCACTTCATCATTGGGAAACTCCGTGCGCAGTTGCCGATCCAGGACGACGGCAGGGGAGTTCTTGGGGAAATACAGCTCGGGCGCGTTATTCACCTCCAGGCGCAACAGAAAAGCGCCGGCCACCAGGTGGATCGCCACGATCAGGCCGATAGCCGTGCGCAGGCCGAGCAGCCTGGGTTGCATCAGGTGTCGTAGCCAGGCCCGCGCGGTGCGTTTCGGCATCAGGGACAGCCTTCGATAAGATCCCGACCCGCCGGACAGGCTAGAACTTCGCCTGCCAGCCCAGCAGGATCAGATCCCCATCTTCGTAATAGCCTCCCAGGGTTTTTTCGGAGCCGCTGAATACGTGCGCTGCCAGGAAGAACTCATGCTGGTCGATGCCGATGTAGGCAATTTTGGGGGTGATGTAAAAATCCTGGTCGTTTATGCCGGCGATAAAGCGCAGGTTGGCACGCCAGCGCCCTTGGGCAAAGGGATGCTCGATCTCGCCGGTGAGGTTGTAGATATTATCCCGCTCCAGCAGCGGCGTGTCGGTGAAAGTCTTGTGGCCGGTCACTTGCAAGGTGACTCGGGTATCACCATCGCCGGGGAAGAATTCGGTACCGACCACCAGATCGAAAGCCGGCTCCGTGCGGTATTGGAAGGTGCGGGTGGTCACCGGCTGATCGCTGCTCCAGGCGGCTTCCATGCGCCAGGTGGCGCCCCATTTCTGCGCCTCCAACTCGCCGCCCACCACCCAGCTATAGGGATGGATCGCTTCCAGCAAGCCCGGTGCCACGGCCCGATAATATGGCTGCGATTGACGAACGCGCTGCAAGGTGAAACCGTAATCGACTCCGCCGCCGGAGCGGGTGATACGCACGCCACCGCCACCGCTGCCGTGCTCGTCTTCGCGCACGCGTGCCCCGATGATGAAGGGCATGTCGCCTACGCCCAGCAGGCGGCCGTTAACGGTATCCACCGGGCTCCAGAAGCTTTCCCTGTCGGGCAGTACGGCAGCGTCGAACACCGGCAGCCACACCGCATCGATTTTGAAATCGCCCGCGAACTGTTCCAGCCGCACGGCCGGGACGGCGCGACGGCGTTCAGGGAGTTTGTCGAGAACGATACGCGAGAGGTCGGCGCGGCTCATGCGGTCTATCGGCGAGATTTCGTCAGTACGGCCCCACAGCACATTCTGCGTGCCTACCGTGATGCGGGTGTCTTCGCCGCGCCAGCGCAAGTAGTTTTCCGTGTAGTCCAGCTTGTCCTTGTAAAAATCCTGCGAGCCGGACTGCGAATATGCGTCGAAGCGGGCGCCCAGTGCGAACTCCCACGCCCCGGACTGCCCCTTGGCGCTGACGGCGCCGTGTGCGAAAGCATCGGTGGAAGGGGCGGCGCCATCGATGAAAGGGCCGAATTCCACCCGGATATCGTCGACCTTGATCTTGATGCCGGCCTTGCTGGCCTTGCGCGAGGCTTTCTTTTTCGTCTTGGGGGCGCTCGCCTTTTCTTCCGGTAATGACTCTACCGCCTCCAGTGACTGCTCGGCTGGGGCGGGCTCGTCCACCACCTCGTCATCCGCGGCATTGCCCGTCGTCGCTACACCAAACGTCAGGAATATCCCCGCCAATCCGCTCGCAATAACCGCTCGACAGTGAGTCATTTTCTTCCCCTTTTTATCGCATCGTCGCGAAACCTGTTGAAACCAAATCACGGACGGTAGTCTTCCTCCGCGCTTTCGTCTTCCAGTGCCTGGTTGGTAAACAGACGCGCCGGCAGCCCGCGGTCATACTGCGTACGCTCCAGCGTCAGCCGTGTCTGGTGACCATTGCTCAGCGTGGTCAAGGTGCTATCCATGACTGTCCAGTATCCTTGAATTTTTTCTCGCTTGACCACCAGCAGGCGTTTGCTGGGCTGGTCCTGGCGTTTTTCGTAGAAATCGACACGCATCGGCAGCAGGGTGAGCGGATCGATCCAGCTGATGCGTTTGGTATAGACCGAGTTGCCGCGCTCGGTCGGGATGCTCTCCAGCATCTCGCAGTTGATGCCGGCCAGATCCTCCTGGCCGAGGAGGCGGTGCTGGTCCTTGTTGACCTGGCGGTCGCGCAAGTCTTCGTAGTAATAGTCCGAATTGACGAAGCGGCCGCCCTTGCGATTGGAGTCGATGCGGCGTGTGCGTTCGAGGGCAGGCAAGTAGATCCACTGGTCCGAGTCGCCGCTGGCGTGGTCCAGCGTCAAGAGGCCGGTCCCCTCGATGTCGGCCGGGTCGGTAAAGCGGATGAGGGTGGAGACTTCGTCCGCTTTCTGGTCCAGCCGGTAGAGCAGCATTTTGCGGACGCGCGGGTTGCGGTTTTTTTCCGTCAGCGTCATGGTCATTGCGAAAGCGGCATCCTTGCCATCCGGGCGGTCGTAAACGCGCTGGGCCAGCTCGACGCCTGCGGCGTCGGCCCAAGCCTGGCCTGCCAGCAGCAGGCTGGCGGATATTGCCAGGGCATAACGCAGTATTGACTGGCCGATGGTCATCGGCCTGGAGTGAATTGCCATTACCATCATTCCCTCACGTTGGCGTAACGGTTGATTTTTCGGCAAGTTTTACTGTACATGAAAGCATGGGACATTGAAATGCGCATTCTTCCGGATGAGATTGAGACCAGGGTATGACTCCCGAAATGAAATAAGTTCTTCAAAAAAAAGGGTGCCTTGTGGGCACCCTTGAATGCGATTGTAAGCGCTGCCGTTGTGCTTGATGTTGTGCCCTTTATTGTTTACGAAAGATTGCGACGCCGAGCGATTGCACCGAGGGAGATCAAGCCCAAGGCCAGCAGAGCCAGGCTACCCGGTTCGGGCACTTGCGTTGGCCCAACACCGCCCAGGATGCCGAATTCTTCGGCGCCATTGGTGTTGCAGCCACCTTCTTCAGTCCCGGGGAAGGGGCTTGTGATACCGGGGATGCAGCCCAGGTCACCGGTGATGACCCACAGGAAGGACGGATCAAACAGGCTCAGGTCCATGGTCTCGGCGAACACCATAAAGTCGGCGGACCCGGATCCCTTGTTATGTTCGAGGTTCACATAATCTTCGCCATCCAGCGTAACCCCGGCACAGCCCTCGCCCGTCACCGGATCCCAAGGGTCGGCCGCACAGGCTGCCGCGTCTCCCAGGAAACTGATCTTACCGTAGTTGTAAGTCGGGTCCGTTTCGTCCCAGGTGCCGTTGGTTATGGAATCAAGCTGCCAGGAGGCAACGGGCAATCCGGTTGCAGGATCGATAATCTGGACCTGCGCGCTGAACCACAGCGAGTCGCCGCTGCCGGTCTGGTTGTAGTCGGCATAGATCAGCGGGATGGTGTAAGTTGGATCAATGCTCTGCAGATAAGTCAGCAGGTTGCCGACTGTAGTCACGCCATTGATGTCCCCGGCCGGACTGGTATAGCTTGACGACACGCTGCCATCATCATTCCAGAACGTGCAGGATTGCGTAGTCCCACCCCAGTTGCATGTCCAGCCACCGATCCCGTCGCCGTTTTCGAGTTCAGCCGGATCCTGGAAAGTCAGGTCGCCGCCTGGCCCAGGAGGGGGGAGAGACACCGTGTTGGTCGCACCGATGGCGGTCGAAGTGAGATTAACGTCGATTACCCCGGTGCCTGTTGAAAAACTATAGGAGCCGAAGGTCGCCTCGGGGATCAGCGTGGGTGAATTCGTCTGGATTGACTCCAGCAGCGGCCCGGAATAAGACCAGAAGTCGTCATACTTGAAGGCGATCGGGATGCCATTCAGCAGATAGGCTTCTCGCAGGTCTCCCTGTGCGTCAGGATAGAGGCCCAGGGTAACGTTCGTATTGTTGTCCGGCGTAGGCAGGACGAAAGGATCCACAGCGCTTGCCACCCCTGAAGTCCCGGCAGCGAGTACCACTGCGCTGGCAAGGATCAATTTACGTAATTTGGTATTCATGATTTCCTCCAGTTACATAACCAGAGCTATGTATGTCGCTCTCTCGCTAATTTATAAGCAAGACGTGGACCAGATTGTAAACATGAATAAAAACAATGAATTAAATGAATAATCCTGCTACTCATCCAGGCTATGTAAATAATTCCGACAATGAGTTGTTCAGGGGAAATTCTGGAATCGATTGTTTGCGTTATCTGGCTCCCATCCGCTAAATATCGCCTGCGGCTAAGAGGGTGAAGTTTGTGGCTGGCACCATTGATGTATGAAGATGAAGGCAAAGGATTTTCGAGGTGAAAAAAAGCCCCATGTTTCCATGGGGCTTCGATGTGTTTCTGATATCTGTAGCCTTGTACTTCCCGTTTTACCCCTATGTGCGACGGCGGCTGGAGAAAGCCAAGCCCAACAGGCCGATGCCCAGCAAGGCAATGGAAGCGGGTTCAGGAACTGCCTGGAAGAAGCCGTTGCCGGAACCATCCACTTCAGCCTCAAAGGATTCGGTGGTGCTGGCGCCTGTAATGGTGGTGGTATTCCCGGCGTAGTTCAACCGGATATAGAAGGGGTTGGGATCGAAGAAGTAGGTCTCACCGAATGGGGTGAGTGCTACTGACATCACCGCCTCGAAGTCGCCATTGGCCAAGCCTTCGAAGAGATGGGCGACGCCTTCACCTGGAACCAGACTGGCGGTTCCCAGTAGCGTATCGCCCGCGCCGTCCTGATTGTCATCGATGTACAGATTCATCAGGAAGGTATCGAAGAGCGCGGTAATGTTCACGCCGGTGATGCCTGCCGTGCCCGTTGCGGTGAAATCGCCGACGATACCGTAACCGCCAGCGATTGCCGGCGCATTAAGGAATGCGGGCTGCGTGGTGATCCCATCCTTGTAGGAAGACAATTCAAAAGTGCCGGTCTCCGTGAAGGTGTCACCGATAAAGTCAAAGTCGCCAACAATGGTTTGGTTGATGGTGGCTTCGTAAGAGAAGTCGAAGGAATCGGCAATAACGATATTATCGGGGGTACCGGCCACGACTCCCTCATCCACGCTAAATGTACCGCCAGTGCCGACTGCGAATGCAGGGGCTGCCACACCCAGCATGCCCGCGACGGAGGCGGCTACCAGAGTTTTTTTCATTTGCTTGAACATTTTGTTACCTCTCTCAATGGTTATTAATTGATGGTGCTGTCTGACACACATTAAGCAAGAGGGGTGCCAAACATAAAAATCAATTAAAAATCAATGGGTTTGATATATTTTTATTCCCCTCGCGAATAGCATTAAGAAAAACAAAGTCGCCATGTAAATTAATTCGACAGCTTCATCTGGGAGCTGATCAATCATTACTGAGCCTTCTCAGGGGCCATCAATTGCGCCACGCCCTTGCGGGTTGATCTCGCCCACGGCATGGGCTTCACCCCGATGCGGCCCATGAAGAACAGGCGTTCGACTTGCGATGCACCCACCATGGCCTCCAGCCTTGCATTCAGCCGTGCCGTCTCCTCGAGTGCGGCTTGTGTCACGGTGAAAGCCAGGCCACGGCGGTGATAGCGCGTAAAGATGACCGGTGTCATTTCGGGCTGGATAAGCCAGCCCAGCTGGGTGGCCGTCAGCCAGAAACGCTGGAGCGCGCGGCCGGCGGCGATATAGTCGTCCACGGAGACGAGGGGGGCGGGAGCAGACAAGGCAAAGTGGGCGCCGCAGCGCAAGCCGGGGAGCAGATCCAGTTGGAGCCTGGGCGGCAGATGCCCTAAAAGATAGGTGTTAAAAAATCCGACACGTTCCCAGCTGCCCATGACCCAATGCATGAAGCGGGCGGTCAGCGGGTCAACGCCGACGGCCTGCTCGGGAATTCTGTCCGTGCTGAATTGCGCACCCCACTCGATGACTGATTTGTGGACTGGATACGCCTCGGGGATGGTGAGGCGTATCTTGGCGTTGTCGAACATGAAGCGGGCCAGTCGCCAGCGCTGGGCGAGCCCTTCAAACCAGGCCACGGAATAGCCTTCGGGCAAGGACCGCGCGAGCGCTCTTTTTTGTTCATTGCTTAACGAGCGGGTGGACATCGGGCGTCGCTGAACGACGCGCTTCTCGATATAAGGCGCCAGGGGGTCGGGCGCCAGGGGGGCTTCCGGTTGCAGGCGTACATCGAACATCAAGTGGGTTTCCGCCGTATTCGTGCGGCGCTGAATGGCGGCGGTACGTCCCACGGTACTGGCGGCAATGCACAAGGTCTCCAGCAGGGCGCCAACGGCCAGCTGACTGGCGTGGCCGTCCAGGTCGTAGACGACATGGTCGCGCGTGTCGAAGCCATGTACCAGGATGTGCTCGTTGCCGAGAATTTCGAATTGCCATGGCTGGGTGTTGTCGCCGCTGGGCGCCCAGCGGGCCAGGTCGAGTATGCGTTGAAGATGCAACGGCAAGGTCATTTCAGATTCCCAATTGGTGCCGGGCAACGGCAATGGCCAGCGTGTTCAGGGGGTTGCGATTGCCGCCCGGACGCCAGGTATGCGCCAGTTTGTTGCGATAGCTGTCGAACTGGATGCCGTGTGGCGCCGCCCACACCTTGCCGCGGCCGAGCAGGATTTTGAGTGCTTCGCTGGCCGCGACGCCGGCGCAGAGCTGGCAGGCCATGATGGTGGAGGGTCCCCTACGCGCCTTGAGATCGACCCGGGTCTTGTCCGCCAGGTAATGGCGATGCAACAGCGCAGGCGCGAGGCCGACGAGGAAGCGCACGGCCTTTTCAAGCTCGGGGCGACCTGCGAGCTGGAAGTATTCTTCGAACGTCATGCCGCCAGGCATGAAATTGAGCAAGGCCGCGCCCATGCCAAGCGGGGCGACGGTGACGGCCGGGATGTCGTATTGGGCGCAGTGGGCGAATACGCGCTCGCGCGCCTCGAAGGCAAAGAAGTCGAGCCCGTCGACATAAATATCCACATCCTTGAAGAATGCCTGCAGATTGTCCTCGTTGACCCCGTGTGGATAGATGCCCAGCGCGGCCTCGGGATTGATTTCACGTGCCATTTCCGCCAGCACCTCGACCTTGGGACGATCCAGGGTAGACATGCCCGCCCCTGCCTGCCGGTTGAAGTTGGCGAGCTCAAAGGTATCCAGATCGGCAATGTTAAATTTTCCGACACCCAGACGCGCCAGCGTGAGCAAATGAAAACCGCCCACGCCGCCCATCCCGGCAATGGCAACCCGCTTATGCCGCAGAATCTTTTGCTCGATATCGCTTAACCAGCCGATATTGCGCGAGAACGCGGTTTCATAACTGAACTCGATATCGTCCGGCAATGACATGATTTCTCCGTGCATCAGGCGATTGCTTGAAAAGGCTGGTATGGCAGAGCCCGTGTTTCAGCCAGGTCGCCGGCGAATATCCCTGCCAATTCAGTCCCTAACCGATGTTTTGCAGCCGATGGAGTATGCCTTCCTCCTCGCGATGGGAGAAGAAATAGGGATACAAGGATCGTTCAATCCCGGGGTGGCTGCTGGTGCCCCCCAGTTTCTGAATCTGCTCGGCGACGAAGTCCACATCCACCCACAGCAGAACGGCCGGGGCATTGACGCGAGGGTTCATTCTTCTTTCCCCAAGCCGCTTGAAACCAAGCATCGTTTCATAGAAGCGACGGTGTCTCGGGTTGACCTCGATGAAGACGTCGGTGCATTTGTGGATGTACCGGCCGTAGATAAAGACCACGTGAAAAAGAGAGCCCATGACCAGCTTGGAGCGAACCTTGGGATCGAAGGCCAGCTTGATCAGTTCGCAAACCTTGCCGCCAAGATTCCGGCGGATATCGACTTGATCCTTGAAGATTTCGTCGGCCAGTATGCCGATGGGGGAGTCGATGCTGAGCGTGATGGTTCCGATGGCTGTATCTCTGTCGGAGGCAGTCAAGGTAATGCGGCTGGGACTTTCATGGAGCTCGTGCGACCCGGAGTAGCCTCTCCACGTATACATCTTGTTGATAAGCATGCTTGCGGAATTGCGGCCTTCTTCGGTATCGGCAAGACGGATGGCAAAGGTTTTCTGATCAACGGTCAAGTCTTCAAACTCGATGCGCGGTTCGGTGTCCGGGCATATAACGTCCTCCATGGTGGGGGTGTATAGAATTTCCTTGATGGTCTTATCGGGTACCATCTCGTCCTGCCCCCGGTTTTTGTTGGGCATTGGGTTCTCCTCATGTGAGAGCCTAACCTTCTGGCCCATCCCTGTTATTTTTGTTGTGTCTATCCCAGGAAGGCCAACGGTTGTCATCCATATTGTTGTTTAAATTAGTCATATTATTCAGTTTGTTAAAGGCTCTTTAGCAGTGCTCGTGCTTCTTCGATTTGAGAAAAACTCTTTCCGCTCGCCAGTAGTTGCTCCAGTTCCTTCTTCGCCTTGACCTTGTCGCCGGACTTCGCCAACCCCACCGCCAGGTGGTAGCGAATCACAGGAGCCCCCGGCGCCAGGTCGACGGCCTTTTGCAAGAGCGGCAGGCCGCGCGCGACGTCGCCTTGCTCCACTCGTATCCATCCCAGGGTATCCAGGAGTGCGGCATTGTCCGGCTTAAGCTTGTTGGCTTGCTCGGCATACCCCAGTGCGCGAGGATCATTCTGCTGGTGCAGTATCCAGGCCAGGTTATTCAGTGCCGGCACATAGTTTGGATTCAGCCGCAGAATGATCTGATATTGCTCAATGGCCGCCTCGGTTTTTTTAGCAGCAAGAAAGGTACCAGCTAGATATAAACGGGTCGTATTATCCGCAGGGTGCTCCTTCACCCATTTGATCAATCGGGCGTCTGCTTCCTTGCCCTTTCCAGCATTGGTGAGGGCTTCGTGCAGTTTTATCAGCGCGAGACCTCCTTTGCTGAGCGCATGGGCCTGCTCATAGAGTTTCGCCGCGAGATCGGGTTTTTTCTGTGCCATCAGCAGGTCACCCTCCAGCAAGTAGCCGGCAGGTGAATCGGCACGCTGCTTCTGGATCGTCTGGGCGATGGCGACCGCTTGATCGAACTTTCCATTACGGGCTTCCAGCGCCGCCAGGTTCATTTGCGCTTCCAGGTAGTCCGGCTGCAGTTCCAATGCCTTCTTGAGGGCTTCCGTTGCTGCCTGCGGGTTTTGCATGGCACCGTGCATGGAAGCGATGCGCAACTGCGCCAAAGCGGAGTTCGGACGCATGGCGGCGAGGCGGTTGTATGTGCTCAATGCAGCTTGCTTATCGCCGTTCGCAAGCTGCGCCTGGGCCAGAATATCCAGTACCTCGGGTGAGTTCGGGTTGGCGCCTTGGAGTTGTTGCGTTAAGGCGAGCGCTTTCTGTCTCTCACCCGTGCGCAGATAGTGTGTCGCCAGTTGCAGGGCTGGCTCTAAAGCATCCGGATTTTCTTTGCTGGCGCGCTCCAGCCAGACGGTGGCTTCCTGTTTCTGTCCTTGCGCAAGGGCGAGGTTGGCAAGCGCGTTCATCACTTTGAAGTTTTTCTTGTCCTTGGCGAGCAAGGCTTCGAAACGCTGCTTGGCCCGCTCAGGTTTCTTTTCTATCAGATCGAGTTTCGCCAGGTTGGCCACTGCAGGGAAAAAGGTGGGCTGGAGGGCAGTCGCCTTCTCAAAATTCGTCCGGGCGTTCGCGTAATCTTTCTTGCCAAGATAGGCAACCCCTTTCAGGTTGTGGCTGAGAGGGTTGCTGGGCTGGTCTTTCTCAAAGTTCTTCGCTGCATTCAATGCCAGGTCAAACTCATTCTTGCGCAGATGGGTAATGATCAGCAATAGATCCGGTCGGGAAGATATGCTGTCCAGATCCGAGGCCATTTCAAGTTCGGCGATGGCCCGGGCATCATCGCCCTGTGCCAGCTTGCTGATGCCTAGCGCAGTGTGGACGTTAGCGTCTTTAGGTGAAAGTGCTGCGGCTTTTTCGAAGTACTCCTCCGCTTTTTCGAAATCTTTAGCTTGCATATACGTTTCGCCAGCAAGCCTGAGCAGTTCGAAGTCCTGTTGGGAGTTTTTGAGTGCCGGCTGCAGTACTTCAAAAGCGCTATCCGTCTTGTGGGCTCTCAGCAGGGTGGAAAGTAGCACTTTTCGGGCGTATGGATTCCTTGGGTCTTTGTCCAGATAACTTTTCAGGTAATGTTCGGCCTGGGGCATCGATCCCAAGGCATATTGCACCGCCCCTGCGAGCAGTATGCTGGGCCTGTGTTCCGGCGCCGCCCGCAGTATCTGCTGCAACGAATCCCAGGCCTCGGCATGCTTGCCCTGGCGGAAATCGAGCAGCGCCTGGGTGTAGAAGACCAGAAGCGTTTTGGGCGCCACTTCGCGTGCCGCCTGGATATCGGCTTTGGCGGCATCGAATTTCCCCATGCCGATTTCCAGGAAGGCTTTGTTGAGATGCGCCGCGACGTTCTTCGGCTGCAATTTCAGCGTCTGGTCGTAAGCGGCCATGGCCGGCTCGATTTTCCCCATGGCGCGCAACAGATCGGCCTTGAACAGCCATGCCTCGACACTTTTCGGATTCTTTTCTACAGCCTGGTCGGAGAGGCGCGTCGCAGTCTCGACATTTCTTTCCGTAAGCGCATGCCGGGCCAGCCCGATGAGCGCTGCCGGAAAGTCGGCTTGACTGTCGAGGGCTTGTTCGAATGCCGCTTTTGCTTCCTGGTTCTTGCCCAGGGCCAGATAGGCATTGCCGCGCAGACTCGATATCTCGGGCGATTGCTTTTCACCCGATAACGGTTGGGTTTCGTCCAGAGTCTGCTGGAACTGACCCTGGATGAGCAGGGCCTTGCCAAGTTCGGGCAGTACACGGGTGCGACTCATGCCCAGACCCAGTGCCCTGCGGAGTTCTTTCTCCGCGGATTTCGAATCCCCTGTTTCGTTGTAGATCGACCCCAGCAGAAAGCGGGCCTCGGCGTCGTCCGGGTTCTTCTGCAAGGCATTCTTGAGCTGGATGATGGCGGCCGGAGTGTCGCCTTTTTGCTGATACTGCCGGGCTTCGGCGACCAGTGCCTGAGGCGTCTGCTGTTTTCCGCAGGAGGCGATGCCACCCAACATGAGAGCCGGTGCCAACAGCAGGGCGATGGCCCGTGTACGCGAATTTATTTGTTTGGACATTGTTATCTCCTCAACCCCGGCAAATCTGCCAATGTGGGCTCATGCGGCATGAGAAGTCGATGAGTCCGAAACTAATGCATCAAGCTTCCTTCATTGCGCTCATCAAACTGCAGCAGCGCTTTTCTCGCCGCCCCGGTCGCCGTGGGAAACGAGGTTGTCGACATACCAATCCATGGCCTGCTTCAGCCCGGCATCGATGCGATGCGTCGGCTGATATCCCAGCAGGTTCCCGGCTTTTGAAATGTCTGCCTGGGAATGGCGTACATCCCCGGCGCGAAAATCCACGTATTGCGGACGATGCGCTTGCAAATGAGGAAATTGCTCAAGCAGTAGCGCGCGCATCATTTCATAGAGCTGATTCAGGCTGGTACGTTCATTCAGTGCCACGTTGTAAACCTGATTAACGGCCTCCGGGCTGTCGGTCAGGGCGGCGAGCAGGTTGGCCTGGACGACGTTGTCGACAAAGCAGAAGTCCCGGCTGGTCTCGCCATCGCCGTTGATACGCAAGGGCTGATTCCGGATTAGCGCGGCCACCCATTGCGGAATTACCGCGGCGTAGGCGCCTTCCGGGTCCTGTCGCGGGCCGAAGACATTGAAGTAGCGCAACCCGATGGATTCGGTGCCGTAGCAGCGGGCGAACACATCCGCGTAGAGCTCGTTGACATACTTGGTAACCGCGTAGGGCGAGAGCGGCCTGCCGATGACCGCCTCCACCTTGGGCAAGTCGGGCTGGTCGCCGTAGGTCGAACTGGATGCGGCATACACAAAACGTTTGACGGAGGCGTCGCGGGACGCCACCAGCATGTTCAGGAAACCCGAAACATTGCTTGCGTTGGTCAGGATAGGGTCTTCAATGGAGCGCGGCACAGAGCCCAGGGCCGCTTCATGCAGGACATAGTCCACGCCTTCGCAAGCCAGCATGCAGTCTTCAAGCTCGCGGATGTCGCCTTCGATAAACTTGAAATTGCTCCATGCTGCGGGGCCTACCAACTCCTGGACCTGCTTGAGGTTGTGCCGGTGGCCGGTTGAAAAATTGTCCAGTCCGGTCACTTTCTGGTTCAGCCCGAGCAAGGCTTCCAGCAGGTTGGAGCCGATAAAGCCGGCAACCCCGATGATCAGCCAGTGGTGCTGGTGATTTTTTAAATGCTGCCGGGTTTCCTGATATGCGCTCATATTCACCCATCCCTTTCCGGCTAGAGACGCCAGACACAGTGGCCGGCGGCGCGAAGTGCCGTCTGGTCGAACTGAGATTTGACGTCGATAAAGCAGCCCTGATCGGCCAGCTTGGATTGAAAATCGCTCAGCGGTCTGGCCAGAAGCTCCCGATGCGACACGGCAGCGATAATGGCCTCCGCCCGCGCGCTTGAAATCTCCCCGGCCGGATCGACGCCGCGCCGGTAGTTATCGATCTTGTCCGCAGAAAGA
>CAMLME010000007.1 GCA_946481235.1 uncultured Methylobacillus sp.
CGGCAACCAGCAATACCCGAGACGGCGCGTCGGCATGGATAATCACGCCGTCGCTTTCTGCATCGTTGGCCAGGATCGCCATTCGCTGTTGCGGGGCTTGCCTGTCGCCGATATGGATTTCGCCGCGATACACATACACGAAGGCATTGAGCTCGGGCGCTAGCGATTGCGCGAAGCGGGTGTCGGCCGGCAAATGCAGGTCGAGGTAAAGTGGTTCCGTGGTTTCGCGCTGCATTGCGCCGGCCACGCCGCAGCTGGCACCGGCAATCACGCGCACCGTCACGCCCTCGGGCGTGAGGAACTGCGGGATTTCCGAGCGTTGGATGTCGCGGTACCACGGTGCGGTCAACTTGTCCTTGGCCGGCAGGTTCAGCCACAGCTGGAAACCCTCCATGCGGCCTCCCTGCTGCTCGGGGAGTTCCGAGTGAATCACGCCGCGGCCCGCCGTCATCCATTGCACGCCGCCGCTTTCCAACAGTCCTTCGTTTCCGGCGCTGTCGCGGTGGCGCATGCGGCCTTCGATCATGTAAGAGACGGTTTCGAAGCCGCGATGCGGATGGTCGGGGAAGCCGCCGATATAGTCGTCCGGATTGTCATTTCCAAATGCGTCGAGCATGAGGAAAGGGTCGAGGCGGCGTTGCAGAGGCTGCGTCAGTACGCGCGTCAACTTGACCCCGGCGCCGTCCGAGGTGGATCGGCCGATGACCAGTTGCTCGATGGTGCGCGACCGTTCGACGATGTCCGTCGTGATGTCGCTAGTAATGTCATGGGTGGACATGATGTTCTCCTTAAGCCAATACGGCCTGTTCGATCTGGGCATAAGCGGTGGCCAATCCATCTCTTTCCGCATCCGGACCCATCGACAAGCCTTCTGCGTAAACGAATTGCACGTCGGTGATGCCGAGAAAAGCGAGGATGGTCTGCAGATACGGCGTCAGTGAATCGGTCGGCGAATTGCGATGAATCCCGCCGCGTGTCTGGACGACAACGGCCTTCTTGCCCTTGAGCAGTCCCTCGGGGCCTTGCTCGGTATAACGGAAGGTCACGCCGGCGCGCGAGATGGCGTCGATCCAGTTCTTGAGCTGGGCGGGCACGCTGAAGTTGTACATCGGCACGCCGAGCACCAGCACGTCCGCCGCCTGGATTTCCGCGATCAGCGCATCGTCCAGTTCAACGCGTGCCTGTTGGTCCGGCGTGCGTGCCTCGGCGGGAGTGAACAGCGCATTCAGTGCCGTTTCGTCGAGCATGGGATGCGGCGTGTGACCGAGGTCGCGCACGGTGACGACGGCCGTCGGTTGATGGGCGCGCAATTGTTCGACCACGGCACCGGCCAAACGTGTGGAATACGAATTGCCGGCACGGGCGCTGGAATTGATTTGCAGAATGTTCATGGTGTCTCTCCTGTTGTGGATGCAGTGATGCGATGGAGACACTTTAACTATTCCACATTCGTTTATTAAGTGGGTATGATGGACAATACTGTTCCATTAATGGAAATATAAAATGAACATCGACCCCAACGACCTTCTGCTGTTTGCCCGCGTCGTAGACGAAGGAAGTTTCAGCCGCGCAGCCGAGCGGCTGGATGTGCCGAAATCGACCTTGTCGCGCCGGCTGACGATGTTGGAATCACAGCTTGGTGAACGCTTGCTGCTGCGTACGACGCGCAAGCTCACCGTCACGGACTTCGGCCAGGCTCTGCTGACGCATGCCCACCAGGTGACGGCGGAAGTGGAATCGGCGATGGCGCTGACCCAGCACCGCCAGGCGCAACCGAGCGGGCGCTTGCGAATATCGATCCCCGGGGATTTTGCCAATGACGTGATCGGGATGATGCTTGCCGAGTTTGTAGCCAATTACCCGGCCATTGTGCTCGATGTCGATATTTCGCCGCGGCGAGTGGACCTGATCGGCGAGAACTTCGACCTCGCGATCCGCATGGGCGATTTGCCGGACGATGCATCGCTCGTAGCGCGTCGCATTGCCAACTTCACCACCGGTTTGTATGCTTCGCCGGATTACCTCAAGCGCCGTGGCATGCCCTCCGAACCCGAGGCGTTGATGGAGCACGATGCCTTGCATCTGATGGCGCGTAATGGCGAACCGATCCCGTGGCGGCTCAGCCGGGACAAGATGCAATGGGATGGTGCTCCGCCCGGCCGTGCCGCCGCCAACTCGCCCGGCCTGCTGCTGCGGCTGGCGCTTGCCGGCACCGGAATCGCCATCCTCTCGGATCATTACGCCGAACTGCACGTGAGAAGCGGCGAACTGCTGCCTGTGCTCGAAGACTGGAAACTCCCCAGCGTCACTGCCTGGGCCGTTTTCCCCGGCCGTCGCCTGATGCCGGCCCGCACGCGGGTGTTTCTCGATGCCCTTGAGGAAAACTTTGCCAAAAGATGCCCGGAGGTCCAGGCGCAAATCGAGAAAACAAAAATAGGTGCTGAGAAGTTGTCTTGAAAATCGAGAATTGCCACTTCACTCTCCTCATTCCGGCAACGATAAAAATTCCGCATCGAATGAATCATCATCCATGTGGTCTATGACTACATGGAAATTCTGGCAATGACATGTCATGAGATCGTTACTCTTCATTCTGCTAGTACTGACCTCCCTGCCGGGGGTGGCTGACATATACAAATGCAAGGATGCCCGACAGGTGGTGGTGTATCAGGACACGCCTTGTGCAGCCAAAACGATAGGCACGCTCAAGCCAGTGCCCGCGCCATCGACAACGGATGTTTTGCAGGCCAGGCGCGATCTGGAGCGCATGATGCAGGACAATCGCTACTACGAGAAAAAACGCCGCGAGGAATGGGCGAAGAAACAGGAAGAGCTGCGTATTCTCGAAGCCCAGGAAATGCGGGAACAGGAAAGGCTGGCTGCGGAAGCTGGAGGGGATGCGTATTGGCCGTACATTCCGGCATACGGCCCGAGGTATGGACATCGACCGTATGCCCATCACCGCTCCCATCGCCATCCTGAACCGGCCATGCCTGTTCCGCGGCGGCCATGTGTGATCGGGTACGTCGGCGATAAAAGCTGTCGTTGATCCTTAAAAAACGCTGAAGATGGGAAGCAAAGCCCGCATTTGCGGGCTTTATCTTTGCTGCCAGACATTAATCCACAGGCGATGCATCGCGGCATAAAGATTGCTGCATATTCGAGGAACACAAATTCCTTAACACACAACGCGTAGGCTGGATCGTATCTGTCTGTGTGAATCAGGAGGTAACCATGAAAAAACAGGTCAAAGTCTGGTCGCCCTGGGTGCGGCTTCTGCACTGGGGTTTGGCCATTTCGTTCAGTATTGCCTACTACACCCGCTATTCCGAACTTGACCGCGACATCCACATTTATGCCGGTTATGTCGTCGGCGGAGTCGTTATTGTCCGGGTAATTTTCGGTCTTTTTGCACGTGACCATGCATCATTTTGGAACTTCCCGCCCAATCTTGTGGCGGCATTCGGCTACGTAAAAGACCTCATTTACGGAAAAGCCCGGCGCTATGTCGGCCATAACCCGGCGGGGGCGATGGCGATTTACGCCCTGTTGTCCGTCAGCATGTGGACGGTCGTCACCGGGTATCTGAGCCTCAATTCGATCCTGCTGCCCTTCGGTATCGGCGGGGAAGAAGCGGCTGGAGAACTGCATGGCCTGCTGTCTACGGCGCTGGTTACATTGATCGTGGTTCATGTCGCCGGTGTTCTGGTCGCCAGCCTCGTCCATCGGGAAAACCTGGTGCGCGCGATGATCACCGGGCTCAAGCCGGTGCGTGTGCAAAGCCATAGCGACTGGGACCTCGCGGATATCCTGATGAAAGTGGGCATGAGCGCCTTCTTCGTCGTGCTGCGGATGTTCGACCTGATCAATCGCGCCTTTGGCGGCAAGGGGATCCTGTTTGGCCCCCGGCAACCGCATCATTGGCGGCCGCATTTCTAGCGGAGAGGTTGGGGTTCCTTCAGGCATCCATCTTTGCCGAAGCGCGCTTCGCGAGCATGACATTCATCGCCCATCCGGCAAGCAATCCCAGGCTGTTCGCCATCATGTCCGCATAATCTGCCATCCGGTACGGCATGAAGGACTGCAACACCTCGATCAGCCCGCCGTACAGGAACAATCCCAGCAAAACCTTGCCGGTTTGCGACGGATAGGCACGTATGCCCAGAAAGCTCAGCGTCAGATATGCCAGCATGTGGTTCGATTTGTCCCAGCCGGTCGTGGGCAGGCTGGAAGTATCAGGCAAGAGCGACGCTACGATAACCACCGGAAGCAAGATCCAGAAAGCCAGTTTCCATCGCAGCAGGGCAGGGGATGACATAGGGCCAGGCACTTTCAAAGGGTAAACGCCCGTAAACACGAGAGTTCCGATTGTCATCGGATGTTCCGCCGGTGGCAACAACTCCTTGGGCGACTCCACCTCATAAAATTAAATCGTTTACAAAGTAATCGTTGCCGATTTATCATGCCGCCATGAACACGAAAACCGACAAGACGCCTCTGCTCGACGAACAACTTTGCTTCGCGATTTATTCGACTTCACTCGCGATGTCCAAGGTTTATCGCCCTTTGTTGGCCAAGCTGGGGGTTACTTACCCGCAGTATCTGGTGCTGATGGCCCTGTGGAATCAGGATCAGGTGACGGTGTCGGAGATCGGCAGCCGGGTGTTTCTGGATTCGGCCACCCTGACCCCGCTGCTGAAGCGGATGGAAGGTGCAGGGCTGGTCGAGCGAGTGCGCTCTGCGCGCGATGAGCGTCAGGTGATCGTCAGTCTGACGCCGGCCGGCCGGGACATGCAGAAAGAGGCGGGCAAGATCATGTCTTCCGTCCTCTGCGCAACGCAGTGTTCGAAGGAAGAAGCGATTGCCTTGAAAGACCAGCTCGTGGCGTTGCGTAACAATCTTGAAAAGAGCATTCAATAATCGGGCACTAAGATCGCAATTAAAAACAGCATACATGTCGCATACGATTTAATCGCAGTAAATTTATTCATGGCAGCTAAGACATTTCATACACGGTTTATTTTTCTATCGAAAAGGAGAGGAAGCATGCAATACCAACCGAAAGCAACAACATTGATAGCGATAGCATTGCTGTTAGGCAGCACCGGCCATGCCGCCGCCGATGAAGCCGCCCCCGCCGCCAAGCCGGTGACGGAACAACTGGTCGATACCATGACCAAACTGGCGAACGGGCCGTACAAGGGATTTCGTGCCAATCATGCCAAGGGCATCATGGCCGAAGGCACGTTTACGCCCTCCGCCGAAGCGGCCGGCATAAGCAAGGCGCCGCATTTGCAAGGGGCTGCGTCTCCCGTACTGGTGCGTTTCTCCAACGCCACCGGCGTACCGACCATCCCCGACGCCAGCGGCAATGCGATGCCCAAGGGCATGGCGATCCGCTTCACCTTGCCCGATGGCGGCAGCACGGACATCGTGGCGATCTCGGTGAACGGATTCCCGGCGGCAACGCCTGAGGATTTTCTCGGATTGTTGAATGCCGTCGCGGCCAGTGGCCCGGACGTGGCATCGCCCAAGCCGGTCGAGCAATTCCTGGCATCGCATCCGGCGGCGATGAAGTTCGTCAGCACGCCCAAGCCGGCGCCAGTGAGCTTTGCCACCCAGCCTTTCTTCGGTGTTAACGCGTTTCAGTTTACCAATGCAAAAGGCGAAACGCAGTACGGGCGCTATCGCATAGTTCCGGTCGCAGGCGGGCAATTCTTAAGTGCCGAAGAGGCGGCCAAGCAGGCGCCCAACTACCTGATGGATGAGTTGCCGGCACGGTTAGGCAAGCAGGAAGCCAAGTACCGCATCGTGCTGCAACTGGCTGCGCCGGGGGATTCCGTGGACGACGCAACCGCCGTGTGGCCGGAAGACCGCAAGCAGGTGGAACTGGGCGTGCTGACGCTCAAGTCGGCGGTGGCGAATAGCCTCGAAGCGGAACGCACCCTCATGTTCAACCCGCTGGTGCTGCCGGATGGGATCGCGCCATCCAACGACCCGGTGCTCCTGGCACGGCCGGGCGCGTATGCAGTGAGCTACGGCCGACGTCTCGCCAATTGATCCATTGAAACCGGCCCGTGCATTACGGGCCGGTTGTTTATAAATCCGGGGATGCGCTGGCGTCGGTTGTCTGTAACCGTATGACCAGGAACTCCGACAACTCGCCTTGCCGCACCGTCGCGAGTCGCCAAAGCTCGTCCGCGGCGGTTTGCATGCCGAGCGGCGGCGCATCCTGATTGCCATGCAGATACTGCTGCATGAAAAGGACGCTGTCATGCTGGGCGTGGGCGGCGGCCTCGTTCGCATCCTGCCATGCGCGATACAAATTATTGATGTGTTCGAGATCGTTCATCGCGAGGGCTCCTCATTTCCGATTGACACAAATTGGTCAACTTGAAACGAGGGTGGTTCACTTAGAGCTGATCTCCCACCACCGCGGCAACAGCTCCCTGATTTCCGGCTGCGAGTAGCGCTCGTCGATCAGATGAATCACGCCGCGGTCGTCCTTGGTGCGAATGACGCGCCCCGCCGCCTGCACCACCTTCTGCATGCCGGGATAGAGGTAGGTGTATTCGTAGCCCAGGCCGAAGATGTTCTCCATGCGCACGCGCATCTGCTCGTTGATTTCGTTGATCTGCGGTAATCCTATCGTGGCAATGAACGCACCCACCAGGCGATCCCCCGGCAGGTCGATCGCTTCGCCGAATGAACCGCCCAGCACCGCAAAGGCAATGCCTTCCGAAGTCGGGGTGAAGCGATTGATGAATTCCTCGCGCTCTGCCTCGTTCATCATCCGCGATTGCTGCCGGATGGGGATTTCCGGGAAGCGCTCGCTGAACGTTTCGTACACCTGCTGCAGGTAGTCGAAGCTGCTGACGAACAGCAGATAGTTACCGGGCTGCTCCCGGTATTGTTTCGCCATCAGCTGAGCTATGGGCATGATGGAATAGCGCCGCCGGAGGTAGCGGGTCGAGATGTGGTCGACGACCTTGACCTTCAACTGCTCCGGCTGGAAAGGCGATTGCACGTCGATGAACGGCGTTTTGTCGGGCAGCCCCAGCATGTCGCTGTAAAAATGGGAGGGGCTGAGCGTCGCCGAAAACAGCGTCGCGGATTGCGCGGCCTCGAACCGCGTTTTGAGGAAAGGCGCCGGGACGACATTGCGGATGCACAGCACCGTATTCTCATGCAGCAGGCTGGTGCGATTTTCGCTGCGCGTGATATCGAACATCGAATGTGGCCCGAACGAATCGGCCAGGGTGACGAACTGCAAGGCGTCGAAATAGAAATTGAGCAGTCCGGCGTCGTTGGTCGTAGGGTGCTCCGCCAGAAAATCCGTCACACGCGTCACCACCCGCTGCAGCGCAAACTGCAGCTCTTCGTCAATGGTGGGATACACCTCATACGTCGCTTCCTGATCCTGCACCAGCCGGGTCCAGGCCAGGCTCAGCTTGTCGAACACCGATTTCAGCGCTTTGGGCGCACCCTGCCGCATGTGCTCGAAGGCAAACTGATCCAGCTCCGCGCTGTACATCTTGCGCCCGCGCTCGATCATGTTGTGCGCCTCGTCCACCAGCACGCTGACGCGCCACTCGTTCATTACCGTGCCGGCGTACAGCACGGCGTACAAGTCGAAGTAATAGTTGTAATCCCCCACCACTACATCGCTCCAGCTCACCAGGTCCTGCCCCAGGTAATACGGGCAGACCTGATGTTTACGCGCGACGTCGCGCAGCGTGTCGCGGTCCATCATGCCGCGATCCAGCGCTTCGATGCGCGCTCCCGGCAGCCGGTCGTAAAAGCCTTTCGCGAGCGGGCAGGATTCGCCGTGACAGGATTTCTCCGGGTGTTCGCAGGCCTTCTCGCGCGCTACCAGTTCCAGCGTGCGCAGTTTCAGCGTAGGGTTGGCCTCTTGCACCACCGTCAACGCATCCAGCGCCAGCTTGCGCCCGGAGGTCTTGGCGGTGAGGAAGAAAATCTTGTCGAGTTTCTTTTCCGGCATGGCCTTCAGTAGCGGGAACAAGGTACCCAGCGTCTTGCCGATGCCGGTCGTGGCCTGCGCCATCATGCATTTGCCGAGGCTGGCCGTTTTATAAACCGATTCGGATAAATGCCGCTGCCCGGCGCGGAAAGTGGGGTGCGGGAATTTCAGCGCGGCGAGCTGCTGGTTTCGTGCCATGCGGTGCGCTACTTCGCGGTCCGCCCACGCCTGCAGCATGTCGCATTGCTGCGCGAAATAGGCTTCCAGTTCGGGGGCGGAATACAGTTCGCTAAGGGGAAACTCGTTTTTGCTGGAGACGTTGTAATACACCAGTGCCGCGTTGATTTCGTCCAGGCCGCGTTCATCCGCCAGCAGCCAGGCATATATCTTGGCCTGCGCCCAATGCAGATGTCGATGGTTCTCCGGCATGCGTTCCAGCAGGCCTTTGAAAGTCTTGATCTCTTCGAGCTGGTTCTCGTCAGGGTCGTAGCCGTCGGCACGACCGCGGACAAAAATATTCTTGTACTCGCCGGTGAGCGTGATTTCTGTCTGGTAGCCGGGCGGTCGCCGTGAGGTGACCGTGTTGTGCCCCATCATGCCTTCCAGCGCGGTGGGCGAGGGCGTGAAGCGCTGGTCGAGGTCGCCGATGCGTGCGACCAGGTCGCATAACGCCCGGACGGAGATGACATACCTGAACGGATCGGACGGATTTTCCGAAACGGTCAGGCTTTGAGCGAGCTTGATGATGAAAGGCCTTCCAGGCAGGAGCTGGTGAAAGTATAGCAATTCGACCGCCCTCAAGACAGCCGCGTTCGTTAGATACGCGCGGCCGAACTAACCGGTTTCCACCGAAACTTTTATTGTTATAAGGGGGTCCAGCTTAAGCATGACCAACATCCCTCATACTTCCTTATCCGGCCGCGCCAACAAGACAATCTTATTTGCGTTGCTTCTCAGCTTGTCCATCAGCGCACAAGCGGAATATGAGGTAAAAATCGATGCGCCCAAACCGCTGCGCGACGTTCTGGTGCAGTTTCTCGATCTTTCCCGCTACAAAAACCGGAAGGACCTGAGCGAGGATCAATTCAACTTCATGTTGGCCACGGTGGAAGAACAAGTGGCCAAGCTGGTAGCCACCGAAGGCTATTTTTCACCCAGGACGGTCGTCAAGGTGACGCAGGCTAATGGCAAGCAGAGCATCCATATAGACGTCGACCCCGGGCCGCGCAGCTATATTTCGCTGGTCGACCTGGCGGTGCAAGGCCCCGCTGGGCAGGACTCTCCCAGCCAGATTGCTCGATTGCTCAAACAATGGCCACTGATCAAAGGGGCACCCTTTCGCCAGGAGGATTGGGATAACGCCAAGCGCCAAAGCCTGCAACAGTTGCGCAATCATTTGTATGCGGCCGCTCAGATAACCTCTTCCGAAGCCCGCATACTGGCCGACCAACAGCAGGCGGAGCTTTCCGTGGATTACGAAAGCGGCCCGCCGTTTAAGCTCGGTCCCTTGCAGGTAAAAGGCGCTCAACGTTATCCGCAATGGATCGTGCAGAACGTCAGCCCGCTGAACGAGGGGGAGCCTTATGACGCCGAACGCTTGCTTGCCTTGCAGCGCCAAATCATCCGCACGCCTTACTACAGCAATGCCGTGGTCGATATCGAACGCGACCCAGCACATGCCGATCGCACACCGGTGACCGTTGCGGTGACAGAATTCCCTACGCAACGCATAAGCGCCGGGGTGGGCTATTCGACCGATACGGGCGCCAGCATCGAAGGCCACTATGGGCATAACGACGTTTTCGGCAAGGCCTGGGTGCTCGATACCCAGGCCAAGATCGAGCAGGAGCAGCAGACGGCCAGCCTGAATCTGGCTATGCCGCCCGACAGGAGCAATTTCGTCAACAGTGCAGACCTTTCCTACACGCGCACGACCCTGGAAGGGATCGACCTGCGTAGCATACGCTACGGTCTGTGGCGGTCCCGGGTCACCGATAAGCTGGATCTGGCCTTCAAGCTTCAGTATTACCAGGACAGTCTGGAGCAACTCAATGGCGCCGATATTCCATCGGACATCATCGTGCGGCCGGGGGATCATCAAGCCTTGATGACAAGCGTGGAATGGACAGTCCGCAAAGTGGATGACCTGGTGTTTCCGCGTCGCGGCTATATTGTTTCCAACATGCTGGGCGTTGCGTTGAAGAGTGCGCTCAGCGACGAGACCTTTCTCCGTGCGCAAACCCGGCTGCGGCATTTCTTCCCCGTGGGGCAGCGTGATTTGGTCATGTTGAGTGCTAACCTGGGCGCTGTCATTGCCAGGCGCGGCGACGACATTTCCATCCCGGCGTCGTTACTGTTCCGCGCAGGCGGTACTGAAACCGTACGCGGCTACGATTATCTCTCCATCGGAAATTCGGTCGGCGGAACGGTGTACCCCACGCGCTACATGGCTGCTGGCAGCATTGAGTACCAGCATTGGTTTCTGCCGAAATGGGGCGCGGCTGTGTTTTATGACATCGGTACGGCGACCGACAACTGGCCCGACAAGGAAATTTTCCAGGGCGTGGGAGTGGGTGCTCGCTGGCGCAGCCCGGTGGGGCCGGTAAACGCCGATCTGGCGTATGGGATAGAGCGCGGGGAAATACATCCGCACTTTTCCCTGAGCATCGCTTTTTGAGATGGCGCAAGCGCATTCCAGAAATCAGCTGCATTCCAGAAAATGGCTGGGAATCGTGTTGCTACTATGCGTGTCGGGCATGCTGGCGGCTGCTTGGGTTACGGCCATCAATACCGAGTTCGGGGCACGCATGGTCTGGCGCATCGCCACCACGATGGTGCCCGAGCTGACGGGCGAGTATGAGAGCGGTACGCTCAGCCATGGTCTGCAACTGCAGCAGGTGCAGTACCAGGATGCGGAACGAAAGGTCGCGATAGACCGCTTACGCTCGGATTGGCAATTCCAATGGTCGCCATTAAAGCTGACGGTAGCCGAACTCGCGCTTGGTCAGGTCGAGGTCACGCTGCTGCCTTCGCCGCCTGAACCGCGCACATTGCCGGATAGCCTGCGCCTCCCGCTCGCGCTTGATCTCAGGCGGGTCACAGTGCAGAAACTGACGCTGAAAACCACGAATGCAAGCTTTGCGTTTTCCGGGATTAAGCTTCATGCCAGCACCGATAAAGTTCACCATGCGCTGGTGTTGGAGCAGGCGGATACGCCCGTGGGCAAGGCGAACTTGCAGTTGAGCCTGAATGGCGACAAGCCCTTTGCCCTGAATGGCCAGGCCAGCCTGAGCGGCAGCACCGCGCAGGACGCCAGGCTTCAGGAAACGTACACGGTCCAGGCGCAGATTTTCGGTGCGCTCGCCAATATCGATGTCATTGCCGACATCACCGGCAGCCGGGCACAGGGACGGCTGGATATCGCCTCCACGCCATTTGCGGACATTCCCTTTACCCGCGCCCTTGTCGATATCCGCCAGGTAAATTTGGCAGCATTCCGTTCCGGCTTGCCGAAGACGCGGATAGATATGCATGCCGACCTCAAGCCTGCTGAAACGCAGCCGCTGGTGGACATCTCGGCGCTGCAAGTGGTCGGGCCGATCTCGATTACCAATGCCATTCCGGGCAAGCTCGATCAAGGGCTGCTGCCGGTGGTCTCCATGACCGGTAACGCCCGGCTCGATAAAGATGCGCAAGCGATATCCGCCCTGACCATCAAGCTTTCCGGCGGGGCGCAGTTGATCGGCAGTGCCCATGGCCGCAGCGCAATCAAAGGCGGACTGGATTTGCAGGCGCAGGGCTTGAACCTGGCTGCGCTGCATGGCGCGCTGCGGCCCACGTCGCTGGCGGGTCCACTGACGCTGGTGCTCGAGGAATCCAGGCAGCGCATCCATGTCGATCTGGCGGACAAGGCCTATTCCATCGCGGCGGATGGCACGATCGATCCTTTTAAATTCGTACTCGAGCATGCCGAACTGAAATCCGGCCCTGCCCAGCTTGTCTTGCAGGGCAATTTGGCCAGAGATAGGCAGGCGGCCTATGCGGTGAAGGGGACGCTGAGCCAGTTCAACCCCGGCCTATTTTTCAACACCATGCACATCCGGGCGCCGGAGCCGAGCAGGCAACTCCCCTTCAAGATCTACCAGGCAAACATCAACAGCACGTTCGAGGTGAGCGGCAGGCTTGATCCGTCATTGGTCGCCCTGGCCCGCTTCAACATCCATGACAGCACTTACAACAACCTGCCCATGCGCGGCGGCGGCACCCTGCAAGTCGTGAATGAAACGGTGCGGGAGAGTGATGCAACGCTCGACATCGCGGGTAACAACCTTAACGTCAAAGGCGCATTCGGCAGACC
Source organism: uncultured Methylobacillus sp. (assembly GCA_946481235.1). Next base: position 12,339 of record CAMLME010000007.1, read on the forward strand.
GAACGACACGCTATTGATAGCTGTCGATGCGCCGGCGCTGGATAAGCTGGGCTTCGGCCTATCGGGCTTGCTCAAATTGCAGGGCAGTTTTGCCGGCACGCTCAAAAAGCCCAAGGTGATGGCAAACTTCACCGCGAAAGGGCTGCGGTTTGGGGGTCATCGGCTGGCGAGTGCGGCTGGCCATGTTCAGGCGCTCGGGCTGCCAGCGGATGGTTCCGACGCCACGCTTAAGCTCGATATCGATGCGAGTGGTTACTACCGCGGAGAAGTCCATTTGGAGCGCTTCAATGCGAATGTTTCCGGCAGCTATGGCTATCATCAAATCCACCTGGCCACCACGGGGCAGTTGCAGGGCCAGAAGATGGATCTCCTGCTGGCCGCCAATGGGCGCTTGAAGCAAGCCCAGAATGGCATGGCGTGGTCGGGCATCGTAAGCCAGTTCGATAACCGCGTCTTTCCCCGTGTGCATCTGGCAAAACCTGTCTCCCTCGATGCGGCATCGCAGCAGCTCAGGCTGGGCAAGACTGCCATCACGATAGAAAAAACCAGTCTCGCACTGGAACGCTTTGCCTACGAGAATGGCGCCATAAGCTCTGCCGGCCAGGCCGATGCCGTGCAGGTCGCGAACCTGCTGGCATTAAGGAAGGAGCTTACGGGGGCCGAACCGTTGCCGGTGCAAACCGATTTGGTGCTGGATGCGCGCTGGGATTTCAAGCTCGCCCGGCAAGCGGAAGGATTTGTGCAAATCGAGCGCCGCAGCGGCGATATAAGCGGCAAGGGAAAAGCGGGCGATATTTTGCTCGGCTTAGGCAAACTTAAACTCAGGGCCGATCTCAGCGGTAACCAGGCCGCCTTCAATGTAGAGGCCGATGCCAGTCGCGTCGGTCATCTGCAAGGCAACGGCCATATAGGTTTGATGCCGTCCGGCGACATGCTGACCATTACCTCGCAATCCCCGGTGAGCGGGCAGGTAACAATGGACATGGAATTGCAAAAGGCCGGCATCCTTGCCGGGCCGCGTATCTCGCTCAATGGTAGGGTGAGCGCTGATCTCAAAATGCAGGGCACGGTGGGCGGAATCGCGTTGTCCGGGCTGATCAACGGCGATGACATGGCGCTGACCCTGTATGACCAGGGCGTGAAACTGCGCGATGGCACGGCCCGCCTCGTGCTGCATGATCAGGTGCTGGAAATCAGGCAGGCAGTGTTTCACGGCGGCAAAGGCCAGCTCCGCATCACCGGCAGCATTCCCCTGGACCAGCAGCATCCCGAGCTGACCGCCACCATGGTGGCCGATAAATTGCAGCTATTGGCCAAACCGGGATCGCAGCTTACGCTTTCCGGCAATGCCAGGATCACCAATAGCGCCGGCCAGCTCGCTGTGGACGGCAAGTTCGTTGTGGATAATGCCTTGTTCAACCTGCCTGAAACGCCGGCCCCCGAGCTGGGCGACGATGTGGTGGTCGTGCGTAGCAACGAGACTGGATCCGGTCAGGCCAAAGACCGGCAAGCGCCAGCTAGCCCTTTCTCGCCGCTCATCAAGCTGGCGATCGATCTGGGCAAGGATTTCCGTTTCCGCGGACAAGGTGCCGACCTGCGGATGACCGGCCTCGTCACGATTACCCAACAGCCGAGGCAAGAGCCTAATGCTCAAGGCACAGTCAACGTGGCGGAAGGGACATTCGAGGCGTTCGGCACCAAGCTTGCCATCGAGCGCGGCATTCTCAACTTTCAGGGTGTGATGGATAACCCCAATATCAACATCAGGGCCATGCGCCGCAATCAGGAAGTGGCGGCCGGCGTCAATGTCACCGGCACGGCAAAAACGCCTAGGGTTATGTTGGTTTCCGAGCCGGACGTGCCGGAAGAGCAGAAGTTGTCCTGGCTGGTATACGGCCATGCCGGTGGGGGCGGTGGCGAAAGCGGTGCTCGGTTGGCGGCACAAAGAGCTGCTTTGGGACTGGTTAATAGTGTCGTGGGTGGTAAAAAGCTGGCCAAAAACCTGGGACTGGATGAAATCTCGCTCGAAACGGGGGCTTCTGGCCAACAGCTGGTGACGCTGGGCAAATCCATCACCGATAAACTCACCCTGGGCTACAAGCAGGGGCTGACCACTGCCGAAAGCGCGTTTGAGCTCACATACCTGCTCTCGCAGCACTGGTCGGTCGTCACACGCGGCGGCCAGATTCTGGGCATCAGCATACGCTATTCAAATCGGTTCGATTAGGCGCATGCCGCTGGTTCTCCGCAAAGGACTAAGTCCCGCAAAAGGTCTGGTAAGGCCATCTGGATGGCGGCGCCGGCATCCGGAATTCCGCATTCTCAGGCGTCTCCTCAAAAGGCGAAGCCAATACATCAAGCAGCTTCTCCAACGGCCCCAGATCATTGTTTTCCACCGCTGCGGTAAGCGCCGCTTCAACCAAATGATTACGCGGAATAACCGCAGGGTTGGTTGCCAGCATCAACGCCGTCACCTCGGCGGGCGGGGCGGCCTGACGCTGCAGCCGGCTTTGCCAACGCTCAATCCAGGCGCTTACATCTGCCTCAGGTGAAGTCCTGATCGATTGCGCTGTCGCAAGGTCGCGGAAGGTATTGGTGTAATCCATGCCGTGTTTGTGCATGCAAGTGAGCAGGTCGTTGACCAAGGCAACATCCTCCGGTGCTTCATCCAGCAACCCCAGCTTTGCGCGCATGCCGGCCAGCCAGTATTGCTCGTATTTATCCGGGAAGGCATGAATGGCCGCCTCTGCCATCTCAACGGCCTGATCCATGTCCGCATGCAGCAACGGCAGCAGCGTTTCCGCAAACCGCGCCAGATTCCATTGCGCAATCGACGGCTGCTTGCCAAAGGCATAACGGCCCTGGCTATCAATCGAACTGAACACCGTCTTCGGATCGTAACTGTCCATGAACGCGCACGGGCCGTAATCGATGGTCTCGCCGCTGACCGCCATGTTGTCGGTATTCATCACGCCATGAATAAAGCCGGCATGCATCCACTTGGCCACCAGCGCCGCCTGCCGGTCGATCACCGCGTTGAGGAAGGCAAGATAAGGATTTTCCGCATCTGCCAATTCCGGGTAATGGCGCTTCAAGGTGTAATCCGCCAGCGCTTTCAATGCCTCGGCGTCGTCGATGGCGGCCGCAAACTGGAACGTACCCACCCGTATGTGACTTGCCGCCACGCGCGTGAGTATCGCCCCAGGCTGAACCGTATCGCGGTAAACCGGTTCGCCGGTCACCACCACTGCCAGACTCCGCGTGGTCGGAATGCCCAGAGCATGCATTGCCTCGCTGATGATGTATTCCCGCAACATCGGCCCCAGCGCCGCCTTGCCGTCACCACGGCGAGAGTAAGCGGTGACTCCCGAGCCTTTAAGCTGGATATCGAAACGCTTGCCATCCGGTGCCACATGCTCGCCCAACAACAGCGCCCGGCCATCGCCCAGCATGGTGAAGTTCCCGAATTGATGGCCGGCGTAAGCCTGTGCCAAGGATTCCGCGCCCAAAGGTAACTGGTTACCGGAAAAAATGAATTTCCCGTCGTCCGCAGCCAGGCGCTGCGCATCCAGGCCGAGGGAATTCGCAAGCGCATGGTTGAACACCACGATGCGCGGCTCACGCACTAACGCCGCGTTTTGAATTCTATAAAACGCAGGAGGGAGCTGGGCGTAGGTGTTGTCGAAGTTCCAGCCGGTTGTAAAAGCGACGATGCTATCCATTTCTTTCAAATCCGAATTCATAAAAATTTCCCGACGCTCACTTTAGCGCATGCGCTTGCATAAGGATGCCTATAGATTAAAGACTGGTCTATTTCAAATGCGTTCGGCCAGATGGAACCTTGTCCGTTCGGCCCCGTCAGATTGATAGGAGGAAACATCATGGTCACGAACGGCGAGATCGATTGGTTTGGGCTATACAAGAACTGGCTTCAGAAGCAGTCGGAGTATTTCACGGCGCAGAAGGCTCTGGACGACACCATGTCGTCGTATCTGGAGGTGAAGGGGCCGCCACCCAGCCGTCAGATCATGCAGAAGGTAGACGATCTGCGGCACCAGATGTCCGAGGCGAGAGCGGCGGTGGATGCGTTTATCATGGCTCACGCGGCCGACCACCAGGAAAAGCACAACCTTCCTCGGCATGAGTGAGCGATTGATCAGGCAGACTCCGCAAATGCCTTGAGCTTCGCCAACGCCACATCCCACTCCCTGCCAATCACCTCCAGCGTCCGCTTGGCTTCTTCGATCTGCCCAGGCTCCAGTTGCCACAGCCGTTCCCGTCCCATTCTCACGTCGCGCACCACGCCGGCGTCCGCCAGCACCTGCAAATGTTTGGTTACCCCTTGCCGGCTGATATCGGTGCTCGCCGTCAGTTGCGTGATCGAGAAAGCGCCGCCCGCGCAGAGCACGGCGATCAACTTCAGGCGGGTGGGATCGCCCAGCGCAGCGAAGACGCTCGCGAGTGCTTCGCTGCGTTGGACGATCGCGGGCAGGCCGGTGTCGCGCGGTTCCGCGCCTTTCATCTTGTCGCTACGCACTGGCATGGTTCGCAATGTTGTTCAGTTGGTATTCCCAGCCGCGGTTGTTCATGCGGAATGCTTCCAGGCGGCGGGCCGGAGGGACGTTGTCGAAGCCGGATTCCACCACCGTTAGCAGCGTGCCGTTGCCTGGGGCGTCTTTCAGCGTGAAGGTCACCAGCGTCGGCTGCTCTTTTGTATAGTCCACTGCCGGGTCGATGGCATAAGGATGCCAGCGAAACGCGAGCAGGTCCTGGGGTTCGATGCGCTCGATGACTACGTCGAAGTAACAGTCCTCATGCCCGCACGTTGAACTGCTGATCAATCCGCGCGTGCGCTGCCCGGGCACGAAAGTCAGGCCCTTCAGGTCTGCGCCGAACCAGGTGCCGAATTCCTCGGCATTCGAGAGTGCCCGCCACACGCGATCACGTGGGGCGTTGATGACGATGCTGCGTTCGATTTGATCTGTTTCAGAGGTGATGGTCATGGTTTGCTCCTTGGGAATGGAACTCATTGGCAACTAAATGGTTGCAGGATGGAGTATGGGGTAATTCAATGGTTAATGCAACTATTTGGTTGCATTAATGTACGGTTTCGTCCCAAAGTTGTCACCTCACGGCAACAAATCCATGCCGGGCGTAGGCCGATCGCCCTAATGGCGCTATATAACTTATGGCTGAGGATGCGGTCAGACTTATCTAGGATCGTGGAAAGCTCTCATGATCATTTCCCCGGGAAAAGGAAGACCGTTAACAATGCAAGCAAACAGCTCCAACATTCACAGACCGCACAGGCTGGCTAAACTTGCCTTGACCGTTGCCACGGGCATTGCCCTGTTCACCCTGCCATTTGCGGCGGCTGCTGAAGCTGCCGCCCCAGAGGCTCCGGCGGCACAGCCTGCCAAAGCCAAACCCAAGCTCGATCGCTCCGGAGACACGCAGGTCGGTAAAGCCTCCATCTATTCGCATAAGTTCGCCAATAAAAAAATGGCGGACGGCAACAAAATGGACCCGCACGACGACAATGCGGCCAGCAAAACGCTGCCCCTCGGCACCAAGGCGAGGGTGACCAACCTGGAAACAGGCAAGAGCACGGAAGTGACCATTCAGGACCGCGGCCCGCATGTGAAAGGGCGCATTGTGGATCTCTCGCCTGCCAAGGCGAAGGAGATCGGTCTTACATCCAAAAAAGGTTTGGCGAAAGTGGAGGTGGCGCCCATTGAGGTGCCCATGCCGGACGGGAGCGTGAAACTGGGGGATGGGGCGGATATTCAGGAAAATTAATATCGACTGCGCCCTGACCAGGAGCGCGCAGCCAATAATTGTCTCTTGCGCCGGTCTTGGCCGGCGCCGCAAAGAAAAAAGCCCGCGATGCGGGCTTTTTTCACATGTTTATCACGACCGCTAATCCGCTGAAGCATTGCCGGCTCGTCATAAGCAAAGCAGTGACGTGCAAGGGCGTTTGATTCAAATAGATTCAGCCTTGCGTGGCAGACAATGTGGCGACCAGGAGCAACAAGAACCCCAGGACGGCAATCGCAGCATGAACGCCGATCAGCCACTTGGGCAATTCAAGATGATTCCAGTGGTAGCTGAGATTCATGAAAACACCACCTAGTGCAGCCAGGACAAACAACAGGGTGGCAAGGATCGCCAAGGTTGGCAGGCCAATCGTAGCCCAGGCATAAAGCAACAGCGTGACCGCGGCACCTGCCAGGAAGCCATGAAGCATTGCTAACCATGTCGGTGGATATGGCTTGCCAGTAAATCTGATGACTGCCATGACCCCACCACCCAAGGCTGCCAAAAGCAGGAGGACGGTTGAGGTGACCATGATTTGTAGGGGCTCCATACAAACCTCCTTCCCCTCATGTTCTGGGGATTACTGTAAGTAAGGCTCCCTTGCGGCGTCATTAACGAGCACCGTTAATACACTTGGATTTGCTATTAATAAACAATGTTCCATTGGCTGGGACGATTCGAAGACCAACTCAGTATGGAGGATCATTGAAGCTCTCCGCTTTCAGTTTTCATACGCATCATGGTGGACGTCCAGCACATGGTGGGTAATGACGACGGTTGCGCTTTGATCGGCCTCCAGCGAGTCGGTCATGACAGGGTTCCTTTTCAGCATGAGGTGTTACGGCAGCAGTCGCGCGACCAATTTGCACCAGTACTCCGCGCCCAAGGGCAGCACTTCGTCATTGAAGTCGTAATGCGGGTTGTGCAACATGCAGCCGCCTTCGCCCAGCCCGTTGCCGAGCCAGATGTAGCAGCCGGGTTTTTTCTTGAGCATAAAGGCGAAATCCTCGGCCCCCATCGAGGGCCGCAGATCGGTCCGGACGTTGTCGTCGCCGACCAGCTCGGCGGCCACGCTGCGGCAGAGCTCGGCTTCGGCGGCCGTGTTGACCGTGGCCGGGTAACCATAGTGTATGTCGAGCGTCACCAGGACGCCGAAACTATCGCCCACGCCTTTGCACATGCGGCGCATCTCTCCCTCGACCTGATCCCGTACCTCGTCGTTGAAGGCGCGTATTGTCCCTGCCAGGTGCGCTTTCTCCGGGAGGATGTTGTACGCCTCGCCGGCATGAAAGCGCGTGATGCTCAGCACCGCCGGGTCCAGCGGATCCAGCTTGCGGCTCACCACGCTTTGCAACGCTTGAATGAGCGCGCTGCCGGCCAGGATCACGTCGTTACCCTGATGCGGCATGGCGGCATGGGCGCCCCGGCCGGTGAGGGTGATGTCGAACCGGTCGGCCGACGCCATCACCGGGCCGGCATGCACCGCGAATTGCCCTGCCGGCAGTCCCGGCCAGTTATGCAGGCCGAACACCGCGTCCATCGGGAATTGATCGAACAGTCCTTGCTCCACCATCACGCGGCCGCCGCCTTCGGTTTCTTCGGCGGGTTGGAAGATGAAGTACACCGTGCCGTTGAAAGCGCGGGTTTTCGCCAGCGCATCTGCCGCCGCCAGCAACATCGCCGTATGCCCGTCATGGCCGCAGGCATGCATGCGGCCATCGTGCCGGGAGCGGTGCGTAAAGTCGTTCTTCTCCTGTATCGGCAGGGCATCCATGTCGGCCCGCAACCCGATGGCACGCGGGGAATCGCCGCAGCGCAGCTTGCCGATCACGCCCGTGCCGGCCAGGCCCCGATGCACTTCGATATCGAGGGACTGAAGCGTGGCGGCCACGAGATCGCTGGTGCGGTGCTCGTCGAAAGCCAATTCGGGATGCGCGTGCAGATCGCGCCGGAAGGCGACGTATTTCGAGCTCACGCTGGGCGCTGCAGATTTGTCCGGGGAGTTATCCATAAATCGTCATCATCGGAATGCGGGTGGTTGTCTATCTTAGTCCAGAAGGAGCGCTTAGGCGCCATCGCCGAACCAGGGCCGTAATTCTGCCTGCGCGAGATCGATAAAGGCGCGCAGCTTGGGCGGCATGAAACGTTGCCGCGGATACACCAGGTGCACCGGGTCGGCTCTGCCGTGCCAATCGGGCAGCACGCGAACCAGGTCGCCCGTAGCCAAACCCGGCTTGCAGATGAAGGTCGGCAGCAGCGCCACCCCTTGCCCGTTTGCCACCATGGATCGCACCACGCCTATGCTGTTGGCCATGGCGCGGCCGGGCAAGGGAATGGTGAAGCCATGCTTCCCATCGCTCAAATCCCAGGCTTCCCGTCCCATGGGCGTGAACTGCAGGCAGCAATGCGAATGCAGATGCTGCGGTTCTTTCAGCGGGGCGGCTTTTTCCAGGTAATCGCGGCTCGAGAACAATGCCCAACGTATCGTTCCAAGCGACTTTGCCACCAGGCTGGAATCGCGCAACTCGCCGGTACGGATCGCCACATCCACGCCATCTGCCACAAGGTCGACGTAGCGGTCAGTCAATAGGAGTTCAACTTCCAGCGCAGGCAATTCGCGCTGCGTGCGCTCGATCAAGCCCGCGAGCAGACTGTCGCCGAGGTCGGCGGGGGCCGTCACCTTCAGCCGGCCTTGCGGTTGCTGGCGCGCTTCATCGACAGCGGCTTCCGCTTCCATCATGTAGCCCAGGCCCAGCGACGCGTGCTGATAGTAGGTCGTGCCGGCTTCGGTGAGGTTGAGCCGCCGCGTGGTGCGCTGTAGCAAGGTGATGCCCAGGCGCCGTTCCAGCCGGGAGACGCGCGTGCTGACAGTCGATGTCGGCACGCCCAGTTGCCGCGCGGCGGCACTGAAGCTGCCTGCCTGCACGACTTTCACGAATACTGCCGCCTCGTTGAAATCCATGATTGTTCATTTAAATAAAAAGTAATTTCACATTTAACCATCTAGTGCCCTCAATGTCATGTGCCTATAGTGGGAGCCATCGCAACGCACTACCTGAAATCGAAGGAAACACATCATGAAAAAACTGGCATTCATCAAACGCAGCAATGGCAACCACTGGGTGGGTGACGGTTTTCCCGTGCAGAACATTTTTTCCTACCGTGACATTCATCAGGAAATGTCGCCCTTCCTGCTGATGGACTACGCCGGCCCGGCCCGTTTCGAGCCGACAGAACAGCGCCGCGGCGTCGGCCAGCACCCGCACCGAGGGTTCGAGACGGTCACCATCGTCTATGAAGGCCAGGTATCGCATCACGACTCCACCGATGCGGGCGGCACCATCGGCCCCGGCGACGTGCAATGGATGACCGCCGGCTCCGGCATCATTCATGAGGAATACCACGGTGATGACTACGCCCGTACCGGCGGTCCGTTCGAGATGATCCAGCTGTGGGTCAACTTGCCTGCCAAGGACAAGATGACCAAGCCCGGCTACCAGGGCATCACCCGCGGTCAGATTCCTGAAATACAACTCGCCGAAGATGCCGGCAAGGTGCGCGTCATTGCCGGCGAATACACTGGCCAGCAGGGCCCGGCGCACACCTTCAGCCCGATGAATGTATGGGACGTGCGGCTGAATGCCGGCAGCACGACAACATTTAACGTGCCCGAAGGTCATACCACCGCCATATTCGTGTTGCATGGTGCAGTCGGTCTGGGAAGCGTACACACCATCCGCCCATCCGAACTTGCGGTGATGCAGCGCGAGGGCACTGACTTGGTGTTGGAAGCGCAGCAAGACACCGTCTTGTTGCTGTTGAACGGGGAGCCGCTGAATGAACCAGTGGTCGGCCATGGCCCCTTTGTCATGAATACCGCGGAAGAAATCCACCAGGCGATTGATGACTACAACCAAGGCCGTTTTGTAATGGCAGCGGCATAGCGCCAAGCCAACTTTGATTATTTTGTTAATTACTTAGAGAGGAAAACCCATGAACAAGCCCTATGTACGTCTCGATCGCGATAACGCCGCTGTGCTGCTGGTGGACCACCAGGCCGGCCTGCTCTCCCTGGTGCGCGACATCGACCCGGACAAGTTCAAGAACAACGTGCTGGCCCTGGCCGATGCCGCCAAGTTCTTCAACCTGCCGACCATCCTCACCACCAGTTTCGAGACTGGCCCGAACGGCCCGCTGATGCCCGAGCTGAAGGAACTGTTCCCGGATGCTCCCTACATTGCCCGTCCCGGCCAGATCAACGCCTGGGACAACGAAGACTTCGTCAAGG
>CAMLME010000008.1 GCA_946481235.1 uncultured Methylobacillus sp.
TGCGCGGCGGCAAAACGGAAATCGTGAAATGCGTAAGCAACGACTTGCACGTGCCGGCCGGTGCAGAAATCGTGCTGGAAGGCCACATCATGCCGGGTGAAACTGCGCCGGAAGGACCTTTTGGCGACCACACCGGCTATTACAACGAGGTAGACAGCTTTCCGGTATTCACCATCACGCACATCACCATGCGTCGCGACCCGATCTACCACAGCACCTATACCGGCAAGCCGCCGGATGAGCCGGCCGTATTGGGCGTAGCGCTCAATGAAGTGTTTGTCCCGCTATTGCAAAAGCAGTTTCCGGAAATCACCGATTTCTACCTGCCGCCGGAAGGTTGCAGCTACCGGCTGGCAGTCGTCAGCATGAAGAAGCAGTACCCCGGCCATGCCAAGCGCGTGATGATGGGGGTGTGGAGTTTCCTGCGCCAGTTCATGTACACCAAATTCATCATCGTCACCGACGACGACGTAAACATCCGCGACTGGAAGGAAGTCGTGTGGGCGATGACGACTCGCGTGGATGCTGCGCGGGATACCGTGATCGTGGAGAACACGCCCATCGACTATCTGGACTTCGCCAGCCCGGTCTCGGGCCTCGGCAGCAAAATGGGGATAGACGCCACCAACAAGTGGCGCGGTGAAACCACGCGCGAATGGGGCCGCCCCATCACCATGGACGAGGCGGTCAAGTCGCGCGTGGACGAAATATGGAGCGACCTGAAGCTGGACTAACCTGCGACTCAGTGCTTCTCGCGGGTTTTTTCTTCGTTCCAGATGCAATAGCCCAGCCAGAAGCTCACTGCCCCAATGGTCAGGACAATAGTCGTGATCGAAATAATACCTACCCAGGAACCAAACAACACTTTCAGCATGATGCCCTCCGCTCTTGTTGATGTGGATAAATAATATATTAGGATATATTAATCCTGATTAAGCACAAAAAACAAGCACCGAAAGGTGCCTGTTTGATCACAACCGATTTTTCTTAGCGCAGGCCCAACAGCTCGACGTCGAACACCAATGTTGCATAAGGAGGAATCACACCGCCTGCGCCGCGCGAACCGTAACCCATGTGGGCCGGGATGATCAGGGTACGCTTGCCGCCAACCTTCATGCCGGCTACGCCTTCGTCCCAACCGCGAATTACCTGACCGCCGCCGAGATAGAAAGCAAACGGTTCGCCACGGTCGAGCGAGCTGTCGAACTTGTCGCCGTGTCCGTCGGGCTTGCTGGGGTCGTACAGCCAGCCGGTGTAATGAACGGTTACCTCAATTGGGGGCACTGCTTCAGCGCCGTCACCGACAAGCTGGTCGATTTTCATGAGGTCGTTCACGGTTTGGGGCATGGTAGTCATGGCAGATTTTTCCTTGGGTTGATGGTGGGCGTCGACGGCTACGGCGCCGACCGCGAACAGGGCCAGCAATGCAGCCCCTGCATACAAAGTAGTTTTCTTCATGGGAACCTCTAACGAAATTCAGAACGCAACATGATACCGCAAGAGCCGCGCCAAGGCTTGACCCTGTCTCAACTTGCATTTTGAAAAGGATACTGGGATGCTTGCGCCTCATTATTGCATCCCGCTCAATCGACAGAATTCAGCTTGTTACCCATGCCCCTGTTTGCCGGAACCCGTCAGCTCTCCATCCACGATGAAACACAGGATATACATTTTCCCGTGCTTGTCGTTTATCCAACAGCAGCATCCGCCGAGCCAACACCGTTTGGTCCATATCTGCTTGAGGTCAGCCCGGATGCGCCCATCGCCGAAGGCCATTTCCCCCTGGTTGTGATATCGCACGGCAGCGGCGGGTCACACCTCCTCTATCGCACTATCGCGCTGCACCTCGCAAGGAATGGCTATGTGGTCGCCTTGCCTGAGCACCACCGCAACAACCGGCTCGATAACTCGCTGTATGGAACCGTGGACAACCTGGTTAATCGCCCATACCACGTCCGGTTGGTGATGAATGCCATTGCCGCGGATCCATTGTTTGCAACGAAGGTGGATTCGGATAACGCAGCGGTGATTGGACATTCGATGGGCGGCTATACCGCACTGGCGATTGCCGGAGGCAAACCCTGGTCGAAGGAAGGTTTGCCGGTAGAGATCACACCGGATTCACGTGTACGCGCCCTCGTCCTGCTCGCGCCGGCGACCGCGTGGTTCAAGCCGGAGAACTCATTAAAGCAGGTCACATTGCCTATCCTGATGCTGATCGGCGAGCATGACGACATCACCCCGCAATGGCATGCCGACCTTGTGCTGGATCAGGTGCCGGATCGAACACGTGTCATTTGTCGCGTGATCGAGAATGCCGGCCATTTTTCGTTCCTGAGTCCTTTCCCGCCAAAACTGCTGGCGTCCGGCTTACCGCCAGCCTTGGACCCGGAAGGTTTCGACCGCGAGGCATTTCATGAACATATGCCGGAAGAAATCAGACACTTTCTCGATCAGCATCTGAAACCGCTCGGATAATCGTTCACTCCTGCCGATACAGCCATTCCAGCAAAGCATCCTGCGCCGGCTTGCTGGCCGAGGCACGAGGATGGTTGATCATGATGACCACCACCCAGCGCCGCCCTTTGGCATCCAGCAGATATCCCGCAACAGCACGGACCTCGTCCAGCGACCCGCTTTTGAGGTGCGCCCGGCCCGCCAGCGCACTTGATTGCGTGCGTCGCTTGAGCGTACCGTCCACGGCAATGACGGGAAGCGAAGACATCAGTTCCGGCATGAATGGGCTTGCGTAAGCCTGCATCAACAACTCACCCAGATGGCGCGCGCTGATGCGCTCCACACGGGAAAGGCCGGCACCGTTCTCGATCACCAGTTCGGGAAATGCCATGCCATTGGCGGCTAGCCAGGCGCGGATGACATCGGCACCTTTTGCGGCACTGCCGGGCTCACCGCCGCGTTCGGCACCGAGCGTAATGAGCAACTGGCGGGCCATCAGGTTGTTGCTATATTTATTGATCTGGCGAATCACATCGGCCAAGGGCGGCGACGATACCTGCACAAGAGATACTGCATTCGGCGGCATGCTCCCCTCTCGCAGCTTGCCCTGGAAAATCCCCCCCTGCTCCTGCCAGAGCTTGCTGAACAGCTGAAAGATATAGTCGGGATGGCCGGGCAGGCTGAGATCCAGCCTTTTCTCGGCGCACGCAGCGGCATAGCTGCCATTGAAGGATACGGCCAGGTTTTCGCCCTCTTCCCGCACTTCATAACCCAGCTGATCATTCCAGTCGCCGCAGGCTCCGTTGCGAAGCTTCAGGCGGTTAACGACCTTGAGTCGCGGCGATTCCGGGTCGGCTACGATAGCCACATTATTACCCTCGGGGCGGAGGATGAAGCCGGTGGCCTTGAAATTCACGAGCAGCGCATCAGGGCCGGCATTGTAGGGGCGATATGGATCGTTATCGAAGGCTCCGGGATCAAACGCCGTCGCCTCAAAATAACTGCGATCCAGCACCAGGTCGCCGCGAATCTCGCGCACGCCCGCGAGGCGTAATGCATGGAGCAAGCTCCAGAATTTTTCCAGTGTCAGCGACGGATCGCCGTAGCCTTTCAGGATCAGGTCGCCGTTCAGTACACCATCCCTGGGAGGCGCAGATGCATAAAACTCGGTGCGCCAGGTGTAAGCCGGACCGAGCAACTCCAACCCGGCATAAGTAGTCAGCAGCTTCATCACCGAGGCCGGGTTTCTCGGCAATTCGTCGCGCTCCGCAAGCACGGGCAGATCCGCGTCTACACGCCGGGCGTAGACCGAGACTGCTTCCTCGGGAATACCGCTGGATTTCAGGGCCTGCGCAACGGAATCCGGCAATGCCGCATGCCCGGACAATGGGAGCAGGAACAACAGGATGGCGAGGAGGAAGGCCGGAATTTTCATCGAAACATTAAAACACGCAATCGGTTACAGGCAAACCGCTGCGATCACAGCACCGCCCATCAGAAAAAGCGCAACGCTCATCGGCGGACTTTTGACCTGATATTGAGATCAAACTATTGTTGGGATGTATCTGCAAAGGGCAAACCCGACCGAAAGGCGGGGACGCAAAATCACCAGTCTAAGGGATCGTTCCTATGACCGCGGGATCGCCGGATGCGACGCTCTATCTCCTGGCTCGCTACCTGAATGTTGCCAGCGTCCTCTTCGCGTCGCGGTTTGCCCTTCTTTTTATACGGGAGCAGACCGATGACCCCACTCAATGGATTCAGCAAACTCCTCACCAGCTTGTTGATGTTCGGCGCGTTCATTCTTGCCATCGTCATTACTGCCTACCAGATATTTTCGCCGCAAGGTCATATCCTCCTCTGGCTTCAGGACATGTGGGAAACCAGCCCGCTGTTGATCGTCACCATGGGCATCTTCATGCTGCTGGGGAAACGCTGGATAGACTGAGTGCCACGAATAACTCCGCCAACGCTCTTCTCTAATTGGCCGCCTGCGTCGACGTAATTTCCGGGCTCAGCCGGCTGAATTGAGCATCTTGCGCAGCAGGGCATGCGTCTGCTGTGCCAGCCAATCGATCTCGTCGTCGGCAATCACATACGGCGGCATGAAGTAAACCGTATTACCGATAGGTCGCAGCAACAAACCCAGTGCCAGCGCCTCCTGGTAAAAATCGCGCGCAAACCCCGGCGAGTCGGTCAGCACGTCGAATGCCCAGATCATGCCGGTGTTACGCAAATGGCGAATCGGCAGCTCTTGCAAGGGTTCCAGCGCACGATTCATGCGCGCCTGTTTCGCACGATTACTCTCCAGCACACGATCTTCATCGAAAATCTTCAGCGTTGCCAGCGCCGCGCGGCATGCCAGCGCATTCCCCGTGTAGCTATGGGAATGCAGGAATCCGCGCGTCACGGCATCGTCGTAGAACGCGGCATAAACCTCATCGGTGGTCAGCACTGCCGACAGCGGAAGGTAGCCGCCGGTAATGCCCTTGGAAAGACAGATGAAATCGGGTGTGATGCCGGCCTGTTCGCAGGCGAACATGGTGCCGGTGCGACCGAAGCCGACGGCGATCTCGTCAGCGATCAGATGCACTTCATAGCGGTCGCAGATTGCACGCGCCTCTTTCAGATACACCGGATGGTACATCGCCATGCCGGCAGCGCCCTGTACCAGCGGTTCCAGGATGACCGCGGCGATTTCGGCGTGATTTCCGGCCAGGTAATAATCCAGCGCTTCGGCGCAGCGCCGTGCGTAATCCTCGGCGGATTCACCATCCTCCGCCAGCCGCCAGTCGGGGCTGGGCATCTGCACGCTTTGCCGCAGCAAGGGGGCATAGGTGTCCTTGAATAGCGCGACATCGGTGACCGACAGCGCGCCGACGGTTTCACCGTGGTAACTGTTGTCGAGGCTGACGAAGCAGGACTTCTGCGGCTTGCCGGTGTTGCGCCAGTAATGGAAGCTCATTTTCAGCGCAATCTCCGTCGCGGAAGCGCCGTCGGAACCGTAAAACGCATGCCCCAGGCCGGTGAGCTTGCCAAGTTTTTCGGAAAGCTCGACCACCGGTTCGTGCGTGAATCCGGCCAGCATTACGTGTTCCAGCTTTTCCAGCTGGTCGCGCAGCGCAGCATTGATGCGCGGGTTACCGTGACCGAACAGGTTGACCCACCACGAACTCACCGCATCCAGGTAACGGTTGCCGTCGAAATCGTGCAGCCAGACGCCCTCGGCGCGGGCAATCGGCACCAGTGGCATGTCTTCCAGGTTTTTCATCTGGGTACACGGATGCCATACCGCCGCGCGGCTTCTGTTCAGCAAGTCCTGGTTGCTCATTCGGACTCCATGGCCGGATAAAGATCAACTGCACGCCCATTCATGCGTTCGAGCAGAAGTTCGAGCGCATGATGGGCCTGCCGCAACTGCGGGATGCCTGCGCGTGCCTGATCGGCTTCTCCGGCCCGATACAGCTCCATCAGCCGGCTGCCGATGCTGTGCATATGTTCATGCGCCTGCTCGAACTGCCGCAACAAGGCATGATCGAACATCCCTTCGCGGTCGGCATACGCGATCCATCTGCCGGTGTGGCATTTCTGGTGGTGCATGATCGGCCAGTTCGGCGTGGCAGCCTCTTCGGATTGCAGGCAATCTTCCATGCGTTTCATCCACTGACTACCCTCGATCTTTTTCAGCAGCGCCAACGCATGTGCTGCGGAAAGCGGCGACTGTCCGTAAACCGCCCACTCCTGGAACGGCCGGTAATCCTTGACCCATTGCACGAGCTGTTCGGCCGGCATCGGGCGGGCGACGCCATAACCCTGGGCTACCGTGCAACCCATGATGAGCAGCATCAGGCCATGTTCGCGGGTTTCCACGCCTTCGGCCACCACTTCGCGGCGGAATGCATTGGCGAGGCCCACCACGCCTTCCACAATCGCATAATCGTCCGGGTCGTCGATCATGTCGCGGACGAAGCTCTGGTCGATCTTGATTGTGCTCGCAGGCAGGTGGCGCAGATGCGCCAGCGAAGAATAGCCGGTGCCGAAATCGTCGAGCGCAATACTTACGCCCAGCGCTTCCCGACAAGCCCGGATCACATCGCTGATGGCCGACAGGTCTCCCAGGACGCTGCTCTCGAGGATCTCAAGCTCCAGGTGCCCGGCCGGGATGTCGGGATACGGTGTCAGTGCGGTTTCCAGTTGGCGGAAAAAATTCTTCCATTGCAGGAAACGGGGAGAGATATTGACGCTAACCTGGATGTCCAGCCCCTCGCCTCGCCATGCATGCATCTGCCACAGGGCCTGTTCGATCACCCAGGTGCCCAGCACGGATTCGAACGATGTACCCTCGATCACCGGCAGGAACTGGGCTGGCGGCAAGAGGCCGCGCTCCGGGTGGTTCCAGCGGATGAGCGCCTCGGCACCCAGGACTTCCCCGCTCTTCATATTGACCTTGGGCTGGTAATACAGGCAGAACTCCTCCCGTACCAAGGCCTCCTCAAGCCTGCCCAGCAGTTGGCGGCTGCTCTGGATCTGCTGGTCCTGCGCCAGGTCGAACAGGCGAAAGCGGTTGCGCCCGTCCAGCTTGGCCTGATACATCGCCTGATCGGCGTGACGCAGCAGCGTGTCGAGGTCGGCATCGTCCAGCGGGTAAAGCGTCACGCCGCTGCTGGCGGCGATGGTAATCGACAGGTCATCGATCTGGTAAGGCCGGGCGATGGAAGCGTGGATCCTGTCCATCGCCTGCTCGGCCTGATCGATGGCGTGGATATCGCTGATCAGCAACGCAAACTCGTCCCCGCCGAGGCGCGACACCGTATCCTCTTCGCGCAAGCTGGCCTTGATACGCTCGGCCACCTCGACCAGCAGGCGGTCGCCTGCCTCGTGCCCCAGCCTGTCGTTGACCTGCTTGAATCCATCGAGGTCGAGGTAACACACGGCCAGCAGCGTCCCCTCGCGCCGGCAATGGGCAATCGCCTGGGTGAAGCGGTCGGCGAATAGCGTGCGGTTGGGCAGCCTGGTCAGCACGTCGTAGTGCGCCATCAACTCCAGCGTCTGCTGCTGCAGCTTGGTCTGGGTAATATCGGAGAACAGGCTGATGTAATGCATGATGTTGCCGCGCTCGTCGCGCAGGGCGGAAATCGTCAGCAGTTCGGCATACAACTCGCCATTCTTCTTGCGGTTCCATACTTCGCCTTGCCAGTGGCCGAGGCTTTTCAAGTCCGTCCAGATGCCCGCGAAGAACTCCGGCGGATGTTTATCGGACAGGAGCATGCTCGGTTTTTTGCCAATGACGTCTTCGCGGCTGTAGCCGGTAATTTCGCAAAAGGTCGGGTTGACTTCGACGATGGCGCCGGAAGCATCCATGATCGAAATACCTTCATGCGCGTCGCTGAACACGCGTGCGGCGAGACTGAGTTTTTCCTCCGCACTGCGACGCAGGCCGATCTCGCGGCGCAGGCGCCAGTTCCAGTAGAGAATCCCCAGCAACAATGCCAGCCCGCCGCCGGCATACAGCGCTATCGTCTTGCGGGAAATACCGGGTTCCACGCTGAGGCCGTACCAGCGGCTGATAATCGCGTCCCTTTCCGCTTGCGGGATACTTTCCAGCGCCTTGTCCAGGATAGCCACCAGCTCAGGCTCGCTGGAAACCACGGCCATCCGGTGTTCGCTGAAATAGGGAGTCACGCCGGCCACTTTCAGCCCGGCCAGGCTGCTGCGCGTGATCTCATAATTGGCGGAAGCGGTATCGCCGACATACGCATCTGCCTGGCCCGCTGAAACCGCCTTCAGCGCCAACGCGACGCTGGGTACCGCCACCAACCTGATCTGGGGATAATCCCGGCGGAGCGTTTCTTCCATGAAGTAGCCCTTGACCACGCTCACCCGCTTCCCGCTCAATCGTTCCAGATCGCCCAGATACCCCGCACCCTGCGCGGCGATAATCGCAACCGACACGCGACTGATAGGCTGGGTAAACCGCAGATAGCGCTCGCGCTCGGGCGTCTTGACGGCAAAGGAAATCATATCCAGTTGCCCTTGCCTGGCCATATCCAGCACAGCCTCCCAAGGCTGGTCCTTGATGATCTCCATGCGCACGCCGAGCTTCGGCGCCACCAGCGCCAGCAGATCGGCCGCCATGCCTTGATAGCGCCCTTTTTCGTCCACCCATTCGTACGGCGCAAAATCCCGGTCGACGCCGACACGCAATACCTTGTGAGCTTTCAGCCAGGCTTTTTCATTCGCGGTCAGCTCCAGCGCAAATTCGGGCAAAGGCGTTTCTGCGGCGAAGGCCGTCAAAGGAATGCAACACTCCAGCAGCAGAAAAATCCAGCAGGCAAATGCTCTGAGCATTGAAGAACGCCGAGTATGACGGAGCCCCGATTATACTGAAGCCCACCTCCGTATTGCCAATATTTCCCCAGCTCGCCGCAGCTCGGCCGACGCCCGCAAGCGGCCAAAGAATCGATTGCAAGCAAGGACTTATTTCACTACAGTGAAGCGTCGCCTGCTAAAAAATGTGGCCTATGGTTCCCATAAAAAGATCAGGTTCGCCCAGCCTTTCCATCACCCTCGCCCGTTTACTCAAATTAACGGCTTTAGCAGTCGTTTATTATTTTATAGCGCGCTGGAGCCTGCAGCTCTTCACACTCGAAGGTACGCATGCCTCGCCGATCTGGCCTCCATCCGGCATTGCGCTGGCAGCCATGCTGTTGCTGGGCCACAGGATTTGGCCGGCCATCCTGGTGGGAGCCTTTACCGCCAACCTGTTCACATTTACCGCCCAGCATGAAATTACCCTGCCCGCCGCCGGCCTTTTCCTGGTGATCGCTACCGGCAATACGCTGGAGGCGCTGGCCGGATTTCATCTCGCGCGCAAGCTGGGAATCGCTCAGCACCCTTTGACGCAACCGCTGCATATTTTCAAATTCACGATGGTAGCCTTGTCCGTCTGCACCATCAGCGCAAGCGCGGGCACGGCCAGCCTGGTGTTAGGCGGGCTTTCCCCGGATGCCTCCGTATGGTCGATATGGCTTAATTGGTGGCTGGGCGATGTCGGCGGTATCCTGGTTTTTCTGCCGGCCATCATCATCTGGCTCGAAAAAGATCGCTCGTCACTCCCCTCCGAACTCGGTGCCCTTGCACGATGGGTTGCTATGCTGGCGGGCTTCGCCGCGCTGAGCCTGCTGATTTTCAACGGCACATTTTCAGCGGGGAACCTCCATCGGCCGCTGCTTTACCTGTGCATCCCTTATCTGGCATGGATCGCATACAGATGCGGTCGGCATGGCGTTTCGGTGGCGATCATGCTGTTCTCCACCATTGCCGTATGGGCGACAACGCAGGGCCTTGGCCCCTTCGTTACGGGCGAGTTCAACAGCTCGCTGCTATCCCTGGTCGGCTTCGTCGTACTCTTCAGTGTTACCGGCCTGTTGTTGGCAGCGGACGCCACCCAACACACCGAATCTGGCAAGGCTCCCGATACGGTGCATGAAATCGGCATTCATTGGCTTACCCTCATGCTCGCGCTGGGGCTGACCATTTTTGCGTGGCATATGACTTCCAGCGATACCGAGAAATCGGCGCAGATCCGCTTTGCTTCCGCCGCCAAGGAAATCAACGTCAGAACGCTGGAGCATATCACCCACCTGGAAGAACTCCTGCGCAGCAGCGCGGCGGTGTTTGCCGCTTCGGAAGAGGTGACGCGCGACGAGTGGCGGACATACATGAAACAGCTCGAGGTCGAGAAGCGAGTGCCGCGCATTCAGTCCATTGCCTTTGAGGCCTGGGTTCCCGCACCGGAAAAAAAATCCCATGTTGCCAATGTCCGGGCGGAAGGCTATGCGAACTACGACATCTGGCCGGCCGGCAACCGCGAGGCTTACCTGCCCATCACCTATATCGAGCCCTTCAGCGCAAAGAACCTGCATGCCCTCGGATTCGACGTATATTCCGACGCCACGCGTCGCGAGGCTATCGTTTCCGCCATTGACACAGGAAAAACGGCCATTACGGGAAAAATGCAGCTGGTGCAGGACACGGCGAGCGAGGGCTTCTCTTTCATCATCTTCGTACCGATTTATCGTCACGGCGCGCCAGTCGCCACCGTGGCCGAGCGGCAGTCGGGCATGTACGGAATGGTCAGCAGCGGCTTCCGCATGCATGAACTGATGGAAGGCGTACTCGGCAAGAGTCCAATGATAGGGATGGAAGTTTTCGACGGCCTGACGACAGATGAATCATCGCTCATGTATGCCAGCCCAGCGCTTGCACGATTGCCTGTCGGCAGCCTGCCGCTGACCAATGTGGCACCCCTGAAACTCGGTGATCGTGCCTGGACGCTGCGCGCAACTTCGCTTCCCGCCTTCACCGCCACGATAGATCGCCAGAAAGCGCAGATTGTCCTGATCGCCGGCTTCCTGATCAGCTTGCTGCTGTTTATCGTGGTGCGCGCCCTGGCGGTAACGCGCGAAAACGCACTGGCACTGGCTACCCATATGACGGACGCATTGCGCGATTCCGAATCCAGGCTGCGCATGCTGAACGCCCGAATGGAGCTGGCCACCGAAGCAGGCGGCATTGGCGTCTGGGATTGGGACATACAGGCGGACACGCTGACTTGGGACGATCGGATGTACCAGATCTACCATCTGCCACCCGGCAATACGGAGAAGGATAATTATCAAATGTGGCACAAGCGGGTGCATCCGGAGGATGTCGCCTGGCTCGACCACGAACTCGCCGAAACCGTCGCCGGCAGAAAACTGTACGCACCGGAATTCAGGATCGTTCTGGACGACGGCAGCATACGCAGGATCAAGGCCAACGCGCAGGTCGTGCGCGACGCCGCCGGACGGCCGCGCCACATGGTCGGCATCAATCTCGACGTCACCGAGCTGCGCCAGGCCGAGGAATCGCTGCGAGCGAGCGAGGAAAGGTTTCGCAGCATTTTCGAGCATGCGCCCATCGGCATGGCGATGTTTTCCACCGATGGCCGCTGGCTTAGCGTTAACAACGCTGCGTGCGACATCCTCGGCTACGACAGGAGCGAGCTGGAGCGCATGACCTTCCAGGAAGTCACCTTTCCAGACGACCTGGAAGACAACCTGGCAAATGTAGAGTTGCTGCTGGAAGGCAGGATACATTCCTATCAGCTGGAAAAACGTTATATGCGCAAGGATAAGCGGCTGGTCTGGGTGCTGATCACGGTGACCCTGCTGCACGACGGAGCCGGCAAGCCGCTCTATTTCATCGCGCAGATGATGAACATCATGGATCGCAAGCAGAAGGAATACGCGACCGCCGCCGCGCTGGCGGAAAAGGAAGTCCTGCTGAAAGAGGTCTATCACCGCGTCAAGAACAACCTGCAAGTCATTACCAGCCTGTTGAACCTGCAAATGCGCACCTTGCCGGAAGGGATGGCACGCACCGCGCTGAAGGAGTCGTCGGAGCGCGTGCGGGCAATGTCGCTGGTGCATGAGAAGCTCTACCAGTCCAGCGACCTCTCCTCCATCGCGCTTGATGGTTATATCGAGGACATGTCCCACCAGCTTGGGGCATTCGCCGCCGCCATCGAACGCGGCATCGAGCTCATCACCGACGTCGAACCCATCGAAATCGGGCTCGAACTCGCCGTTCCGCTTGGCCTGATATTGAACGAACTGGTTTCCAACAGCCTCAAGCACGGGTTCCCGGATGGCCGATCCGGCCAGATTCGCATCAGTCTCGCCCGCATCGCGCCAGATCGGGATACCGTCAGGCTGAAAGTGGAGGACAATGGAATCGGGCTACCGGCTGACCTCGACATTCAGGCCTCGCCTTCGCTCGGGTTAAAGCTGGTCACTTCGCTGACGGCGCAGATCGACGGCAAATTCGAGATCGAATCGCGCGATGGCACCTGCGCCAGCCTGGTTTTCCGGATACACGGCCTCGTGCGTCCGCCCACCGCCACAAACGCCTACCTGGAAAGGAGCCAGTAATGCAGTCGGCAAACATCCTGATCGTCGAGGACGAATCCATCGTCGCCCTGGACCTCTCCGGGCAGCTACAGGAAATGGGCTACCGGATCTGCGGGATTGCGGATAACGGCAAGGATGCGATTGCCCAGATCGAGCAGCACCATCCCACCCTGGTGCTCATGGATATCATCATCAAAGGCGAAATGGACGGCATTGAAACCGCGCGGCACATCAGCCACCGCTACCAGACGCCCATCATTTTTCTCACCGCCTACAGCGATCCGCATACCGTGGAACGTGCCGCGCACACCGCTCCCTACGGCTACCTGACCAAGCCTTTCCAGGCCAATGAATTGCGCGCAGCCATCGAAGTTGCGCTGTACAAGGCCGGACTGGAAAAGCGTCTGCGGGAGTCCGAGCGCTGGTTCGCCACCACGTTGCGCTGTGTCGCCGATGGCGTGATTGCGACAAACAAGGAGGGCCTGGTCCAGTTCCTCAACCCCCCGGCGGAAGAGGCGCTTGGCTGGAGCTTGGCGGATGCCAAGGGACGACCGGTCGAAGACATCATGAACCTGCGCAACGCGCGGACCGGCATGCGCGAAGAAAGCCCGATTTCGCGCGCCTTGCAAAGCGATGGCGTAGTCGGCCTAGAATTCGGCACCATCCTGGCTGCGCGCAACGGGCAGCAACGTCCCATCGATGATTCCGCAGCGCCCATACGCGGCGCGGACGGCCGCGTCATGGGCGCCGTCATGGCATTTCGCGATGTCAGCGACCGCCTGGCCGTGGAACAATCCCTGCGGCGCAGCGAAGAGCACTTCCGCAAGGCCTTCGATTTTGCGCCGTCCGGCATGGCATTGATTGGTCTGGACGGGGCATTTCTGCAGATGAACGCGGCCCTTTGCAAGCTTCTTGGCTATGACCAGGCGGAGCTTGCGGCGATGTACCAGACCGATCTGACGCATCCGGCGGACCGGAAGATCGAGCAGGGGCGGCTCGCCGAACTGCTGTCCGGCAACGTTACGACGGTTCAGTTCGAGAAGCGCTACCTGCCGAAAAACGGCGCCGACCTGTGGACACTGGTGAGTGTCTCGCTGCTGTCGCAGGGCGAGGCGCCGATGTGCTATCTCTACCAGATCCACGACCTGACCGAGCGCAAGAATTCGGAATACCAGCTTTCGCGCATGGCGCATTTCGATACGCTGACCGGCCTGGCGAACCGCTCGCGGCTGCTGGACGAAGCGAATGACCATATCCTGATTGCCAAACGGCAAAATACCGGGCTGGCAATTGTTTTTCTGGATCTCGATCATTTCAAGGAAGTCAACGACAGCCTCGGACATGAGGCCGGCGATTTGCTGTTGCAGGAAGTCGGCTCCCGGCTGAAGACAGCGGTGCGCGAAACAGACTGTGTGTCGCGCTTCGGCGGCGATGAATTCGTGCTGCTGCTGCCCAACATCCAGACGCCGGAAGATGTATCGCATGTGGTCAACAAGATACTGGATGATTTCAGACGCCCCGTCATGCTCGAAGGGCAATCCGTCGTTATCGGCACCAGTATGGGCGTCAGCCTGTACCCGGAAGACGGCCAGGATGCCAAGACCTTGCTGCGATGCGCCGATAGCGCACTCTACCAGGCCAAGGCGGAGGGCCGGAACAATGTGCAGTTCTACCGCGCCGAGCTGACCGCACGCATCGAGCAGCGCTTCAAACTGGAAAAAGAGTTGCGCCATGGTATCGAGCACGGCGAGTTCGAGTTGTATTACCAGCCCATCATCGCCTTGAACGACAACAAGGATATCTGTGCGGAGGCGCTGATCCGCTGGCACCATCCCGAGCGCGGCCTGCTGCAGCCGGACGTGTTCATTCCCTTCGCCGAAGAAACCGGACTCATCGTGCCGATAGGCGAATGGGTGATGAACACCGCCTGCGCCGAAGCGGCGCGCTGGCAGCAGGCGGGCAAGCTCATCCCGGTTTCGATCAACATCAGCGCGCGGCAATTCAAGACCGGCAATCTGGTCGAAAAACTGACAGCAGCGCTCGCCGCAAGCGGACTCTCCCCTTCCCTGCTCTGCCTGGAAATCACCGAGCAATTCCTGCTGCACGATACCGAGCACAACATCGATTTGATTGCAAAATTGAAAGCAATGGGATTGAAGGTCGCCATCGACGATTTCGGCATCGGTTATTCGTCGCTCAGCTACTTCAAGCGCTTCGGCCCAGCGCAGATCAAGATCGACCGCTCCTTCATCAGCGGCGTGATCGATGATGCGGAGGATGCCGCCATCGTGAGGGCCATCATCGCCATGGCAAAAAGCCTGAATGTACAACTGGTCGCGGAAGGTGTGGAGACTGTAGAACAGCTGGCTTTTGTCAGCGAGGAAGGCTGCGACAAGGCGCAGGGATTTCTTTATGCCTCGCCGATGCCTGCCGAGGACTTCCGCCGCACCTGGGTAGAGGCCGCACCTGCCTGACGCCTGCTCAGCCAGGCATCAGGCTTCGTTGGGGATATATCCCGTCAATGCGCATTGCGAATGCCGCGCGATGGCAAGTTTCTTTTCCGCATGCGGCGAGCGAGGCAGCAAGGCACGTCCCAGTTCATTGCCGTAGTTGTCGCGCTGCACCAGTTCATCGGTTTCAAAATCGAAATCCAGATACGGCGTTTCGCTCCACTTTTCCGTAAACAGGATATTGAACGGCGTATAGAGGCCGCGCTCCGGGCTGCTGGAATGCAGCGCAAACACGTATTCCGGCACCGCGTTGACCTCGAACCCGTCGTGGCAGTATTGCACCCAGACGTAATCGCCAACAATCACCAGCTTCCAGAAAGGCCGATGGTCGTAGAACTTGAGGGTGACCTTCTTGCCGGCGCGGCGCAATTCCTTCAGGTAGGCAATGCTTTCGTGGATCTCGTCCAGCAGGTGGCCATAATAGTCGCGCTCATCCGACAATGAATCGGCGCGCATGCGGGCGCCATCGCTCATCGGGTTGAGCAGCATCACGCGAATTTCACGCGCATCCTGCAGCACCTGCCGGAACTGGCTGTCCTTATGTGCGAACGTGTCGTAACCGGTCACGGTCATGACGCAGGCCATGCCGGACGCCGGCACCTTCTTCATCAACAACCGCTCGCGCCACCGCGTCATCCAGTCAGCCTTGTGGCTCGCATGAACCAGCGAAGCCAGCTTGGCGCTGTCGACGAAATCCCGGTTCTGCAATGTGCTCTTGATCGAGATGAACACTGCCACCAGCACCGCAGCCAGACACACCTCCGTCAGGAACAGCAGGTCGGGATTGGCCGATATCGTCGGCCACCAGCGGTAGATAAAAAAGTGAATGCCCGAAGGCAATGAAAAAGCGATCGCGACTGCGGCCACCAGCAACATGGCATGCGTCACGATTTCGCTCATGGATGGAATTTGACG
The DNA here is from genome assembly GCA_946481235.1 of uncultured Methylobacillus sp. Next base: position 15,836 of record CAMLME010000008.1, read on the forward strand.
AGTTTTATGCGGATGCATTCCGTTCCCCCTTCCAAAAAGGAAAAGCATCACGCTCCCCCGCCGCCAGGCAGGGATAGCGCACCTCTCACTTGCTAACGATTAATTCCTTCGATTTGCCAAACGCATTACCGTTCCCTGATCCGCCAAAGGCGATCACGCGTCCTCGGCACAGCCGCTTGCGTTCAGGCATGTTCCCTTATGGCCGGTTCATTTCGTGCCGTCCATGACCCGCTCGGTTTGCAGGATGATTTCGGCGGCGGTCGCGCTGTCGTAGATTAAGCCGCCATTCTTGGCAGTCACCCGCATACGTGTCGTATTCGTGGTAAGCGGCTCGAATTGAATCTGTATCGTGCGGCCGGACGCCGCGGCGTTGAGTATTTCGACATTGTCCTGCTTGGCCGTGGATACAAGCGTGATATCCATGCGCTCCAGCGCGGTCAACGCGGCGCGCTTGACCTTGCTGATGGGCGCGGTGAATGTACGGTAGGTGATGCCGTTTATGGTATGCGTTACCGCAGTCGAGCCGCCTACGCCGAGAGCAGTCAGCCCCAGCGGCATGCAGCCAACCATGGCTCCCGCTATCAATATGCTACCCAAACCGGACAATGCCACGCGCAACATAGGGGTTTGCCTTTTTCGTGATTTACTAAACATCTACAAGAATCGTGCCATTGAAAATTTCAATTAATATTCAATGAGTTAATATTTAATTTTCATCGACATGATGTCGCGCAAAGGCGACATAAACATTTGACAATTAATCAACCCAATGATTCCTATAGGTAAATCATGTCTCCGCCGGACGACACAATTGCTGCCGGCGACCCACGATCTGCCGTATGACACGTTTGCCCAACTGGATGCCACCGGTTTCCACGGTGCGGAATAACAGCCATGCCAACAGATAGATCGGCAGGCCCACCGCCGCCAGGCAAACCAGCAGGCGCACGGGGCCGGGCAAGGAGAGATAAGCAGGAAATTGCGCCAGCATGCCGGCTGCAGGAATAAGAATCAGAAGATGCAGCAGGTAGACGCCATAGGAAGTATCGCCGAGGAATCTGCTGAATGCGGTTGAAAGCACCGCCCGCAGTTTCTCGATACCGCCATGCACCAGCCCGCTTCCCGGCAGGCTGCCGTCATTCATCAGGTAGAACATGGCTATCACCAGCAACAACCGCCCCAGTGCCTGATCCGTCCGCTCGACCAGCCCGACACCGATCAGCACCAGTACCGAGGTGGCCAGCGCCAGATTCATCCCACCCTGCAACCGGCTGACCGCCAGCCAGATACCGATGAAAAACAGATAAAGCTTGAGCGGCAAAAAGGACGGCATTTCAAACTGCTGGAAAAAATCTCGGAACAGCACCAGGCTAATTCCCGAGACGACAATCGCAAGCATGCCGGCCCTGACCGGCCCAAGCCGCAGCACCAGCACCATCAGGAAAGGAAACGCGAGATAAAACGACATTTCCAGCCCGATGGACCAGTCGGGCAGCGGCGTACGAAATGCGTATTCCGGAAAGGCGCCGAACAGGAAACTGACATGCATCAGGATGTTGCCCAGGCTCTGGTCGTCATAGCGCGCCGGCGAGGTAGCCGTTTCCGGCCAATGATGCGCAATGGCATCTCGCCAATCGCCCACCCACGGCCCCAGCATCAATGCAACGAGCAAAAGCACGTAATACAGCGGCGCAATCCGGAAGAAACGCCTCAGCCAGAAGGTAACAAACGTGGATTTCGCTTCCCACGGCTCTTTTTCCTGGCGCAGCACGTAATGGTGCGCCATCAGGAATCCGGAAAGCAGCATGAAGAGATCGACCGCGAGTTCGCCCCACGACAGCACCGGTATCGGGCGCATGCCGGTCAGTATCTGCGTATGCGAAATCAGCACCCAGAGCGCCGCGATACCGCGCAGCCCATCCAGCCACGGCAAATGGTCCGCGTTATTAGCGGAGGCCTGCTTCATGAATTTAGCAATCTCTGTTTTCTCGCTGATCTTGTGATGAATCGACTGACATCGCGGTCGGATGTTCTGGCGTGCCTTGCCGCGATTCAGGAATGAGAACAGCGAATGCCGCAAAGGTTGTTAGCGCATTCGGACTATTTGCCGCACGCCGCATTCACGATAGAAAGCTTGCAGGAGTCCAATCGCCGCAAAGGCAGCCCGGACCTAATTGAACCCAGACGAAAACTCCAGATGAAGCAAAGAAATGACATAGACGGCCTGCGCGCGGTCGCCGTCCTGCCGGTAGTCCTGTTCCACTACAACTTCCTCAAGCTGATGCCGGGCGGCTATGTCGGCGTGGATATCTTTTTCGTCATTTCCGGCTTCCTGATCACGCGCATCATCTACGACGGCATCGCCGACGGCAGCTACAGCATCGCCGATTTCTATTACCGGCGCGTGCGCCGCATCTTCCCGGCGCTGTTCGCCATGTTCGCTTTCTGCCTGGTGACCGCTTTCCTGATCAGCTTTCCCAGCGACGCACACGATGTCGGCCACAGCGTGCTGGCTTCAACCTTTTTCGTATCCAACATTCTGTTTTATCTGTCGAGCGGCTATTTCGACCAGGCGAGCGAGATCAATCCGCTGCTGCATACCTGGTCACTGTCGGTGGAAGAGCAGTTCTACGTGCTGTTTCCGCTGCTGGTATTCGCCATCCGCAAGTTTTCCAACCAGACGCGCATCCGCATTTTGTTCGCGATAGCGCTTGCCAGCTTCATTGCCTCGTCAGTAATGCTGCCGAGGGATGGCTCGGCGGTGTTCTACCTCGTGCAATACCGCGCCTGGGAACTGCTGCTCGGCTCGCTGCTGGCACTGGGAGCGGTTCCTAAAATAGCCAAGCCCTGGCTGGCAGAGTCGCTGGGGGCGCTGGGCTTGGGGATGATCGTCACCAGCATCATGTTGTACACCAGCCTGACGCCTTTCCCCGGTTACTCCGCACTGCTTCCCTGCCTGGGCGCAGCGCTCATCATTTACTCAGGCACCGCCACGACTACGCTGGTCGGCCGCCTGCTGTCGCTCGCGCCGGTACGTTTCGTCGGGCTGGTGTCGTACTCCTTCTACCTGTGGCACTGGCCCATCCTGGTGTTCTACCGCTATTACTTCATGCATGAACCGCATGGCCTCGTAGAACGCGGCGCGCTGATCGCGATAACTTTCCTGATTTCCGTGCTTTCGTGGCATTTCATCGAAAAGCCCTTCCGCGTGCGGCGCGAGCAGAAAGACGTATCGCGTACTTTGCGCTTCGCGGGATCGGCGATGCTCGCCTTCAGCCTGTTCGGCCTGGTGCTGGGGCCGGCCAACGCCCAGTTCTGGCAATACCCGGGGCGGGTCACGAGCACCATGAACTACGTCGATTACGAGGTCACCGACATGATGCGCACCGGGCAATGTTTCATGTCCACCAGCGCCGGGGATTTCAAGCGTTTCGACAAATCCGCCTGCCTTGCGCTGGATGTAAGGAAACAGAATTACCTGATCTTCGGCGACAGCCATGCCGCGCATCTATGGTACGGACTCAAAAAGACCTACCCCGACATCAATTTCATGCAGGCGACTTCTTCCGGCTGCAAGCCGCTCATCGGGCGCAAATCCGACCCGACCTGCAACAGCATGGTGAACTATATCGCCACCGACTTCGCTCCAAGGTCGCACCCCGACGCGATCATCCTTTCTGCCAACTGGCAGACAAGCGATGCCGCCGACCTGAAAAAAACGATCCATGCGCTGCGCGAATACACCAATCGCATCATCGTTTTCGGCCCCATCGCAATCTACGACCAGCCCCTGCCGCGCATCCTGGCGCGCAGCCTGTATGACGGCGACCCGGCCATCGTCCTGCGCCACAGCGTCCCCGGGCGCGACCAGATCGACCGCCAGCTGTTCCATGCCCTGCGCACGACCGACAGCGATTACGTTTCGCTGTATCGCACCCTCTGCCGGCCTGGGTGCATTACCTGGATCGACCGCACGATTCCGCTGCAATACGATTACGGCCACCTGACGCGCGAAGGCTCGGTGTTTATCGCATCGCTCCTCGACAAGCGCATGTTCGGCGCACCGCGCTGATCGCCTTCATGCGGGCTTGCCCGTATTCCCCTTGCTCCTGCTACTCCTTAATATGGATGCCGACATCCGCAATGGCTCAAGGGAGTAACTCATGGCAACGAATATCGGCGTAACAGTAGTCCCCGGAACACCCGGCATAGGCACGGTAAAAACCGTAATCGGCAACGTCAAGGCCATCGGCGCAGACGGCGTGGAGCGTACCTTGCAGGCGGGAGACCAAGTCTATGCCAATGACTTGATTGCCACCGATGCGGCGGGTGCCGTCATCATCGAATTTACCGACGGCAACCGGCTCGATCTCGCGCGCAACGCCAGCATCACGCTGGACACCGAAGTCTTCGATCCGCAAACAGCGGCCGCAGGCACCGACGAAGTCGCGCGTATACAGCAACTGATCGCCGCGGGCATGGACCCGACCGCCGCCGCTGAGGCCGCGGCTGCCGGCACAGGCGCGGCAGACGAAGGCGGCTCTTCCTTCGTGGTGGTGGATTTTGCCAATAGCCAGGGCCAGGTAACCAGCGGCTTCACCACGCGCGGCATTCCCGCGCCCGAAGCTGCGCCACTGGAAAACCAGATCATGGTGGAAGGTGCAATCCGCCTGACGCCGCCCTCCCCGCCCCCGGTGCCCGAGCAATCGCCGCCGGACGCACTGAACGACGGCTTCACCATCCACGAGAATCAGTCCCTGGAATTGAAGCCTATCGATCTGCTGGGTAACGACACCGATCCGGATAGCGATGCACTCGCGATTGTCAGCGTCGGCAATGTCAGTGAAGGCACGTTGACGATCAACGCCAACGGTACGCTCACCTTCGTGCCGGACGCCAATTTCGACGGCCAGGTGACCTTCGATTACACCATTTCCGACGGCCATGGCGGCACGGATACCGCCACCGTGACCATCACGGTATTGCCGCTGGCGCTGCCGCCGGAGGTCACGCTGGGCGTGGCCGGCGAAGGCCAAGCCGGCGGCTTCCTCAGCGAAGACATCCCCGGCCAGCTCGCGTTTACCGCTGCACCGCAAAGCGGCTCCGACGACCGCATCAGCCAGATCCAGATTGCCGGCTTCCCGGAAGGCTGGGCGGTGGATGCCGGCTCGGTAACGATCAACGGCACGACCTATGCCGCGAGTTATGCCAACGGCATCCTGACGGTTGTCGTCGATGGCCTGACCGGCCCGCTCCAGGGCACTGTCAACGTCACGGCGGATACGCACAGCGACGTTGACCGCCTGCTGTCGATCACCGCTTCCGCGGTGGACGGCATCGCCTCGGCCAGCACCACCGCCAGCGCAACCGCCGTCGTGGATGCGGTCGCCGACTGGCCCACGCTTGCTCTTCAGGTCGCCGACAGCGGCGACGCGAACGCCAGCTTCCAGAGCGGCGAATCGGGTACCGTCACCGTCAACGCGACTTTCAACGACTATCAGGATGGCTCCGAACTGCACACCGTCACCGTCGCGGTGCCGGACGGCTTTACCGCTTCCGGCATCGTCAATGGCGTCTATACGCCCGGCACGGGCGGCACCGGCGGCTCGGTCAGCTGGGCCGTCGAAGGCCCCAGCCTCAACACCTGGTTCACGCTGACGCACGTCGATGCCGCTTCCGGCAGCGTTGTGCTGCCCGGCACCGCAACCGCACTGGAAAGCCTGACCAGCGGCGCCGAACTCATCCCCGGCGACAACCTCGCCGAAGTCACCGCCTCCGCCGGCCTCACCGCCGCGCCGACGCCCAATCCGGTCATCAACCTCAGTGCTGCCGATGTCACCGGCGACACCGTCTGGGTCAAGGAAGACGGCTCCGCCACCATCCAGGTACAGGCCGAAGCCACGCCGGGCAGCACGCTCACCGAAATCGTCATCACCGGCTTGCAGACCGCCGGCTGGACGTACGACTTCAGCGGACTCGGCAGCGGCTATTCGTTCATCAACGGCGCGCTCACCCTCAGCGGTTTGAACGGCACCAGCTTCGGCGGCAGTTTCAGCGTCACCCCGGCAGCCGATAGCGATGTCGATCTCGGATCGCTGAACGCCCAGGCCAGCGCCGTCAGCGTCGCCGACCCGACGATCACCGGCACCGGAAACGATGTACTGGTGGTCAACGTCGATGCCGCCGCCGATCTCCCCAGCGGGCTGGATCCACAGCTCGGCGTCAATGGCTACGCCTACTCGGTCGGCCGCGA
>CAMLME010000009.1 GCA_946481235.1 uncultured Methylobacillus sp.
CCGCAGGAGTTGTGGGATGGCATCCTGCGGCAACGCGCACGCCTGCTGGCGGAGCCGCTGGAGCATGAAGCGGAGACCGCCTCCATCGAGGTAGTCACGCTGCTTCTGGCTTACGAAACCTATGCCATTGAAACGGCTTATGTGCGCGAAGTCTATCCGCTGAAGGACCTGACGCAGCTGCCCTGTACGCCGCCTTTCGTGGCCGGCATCGTCAACGTGCGCGGCCAGGTCATGTCAGTCATCGACCTCAAAAAACTTTTCGAACTGCCGGAAAAAGGACTGACCGACCTCAACAAGGTGGTGATCATTTCCGACGGCGACATGGAGTTTGGCATCCTCGCGGACGCCATTCTCGACGTGAGGGATATTCCGCTGCATGAGATTCAGCCGGGGCTGCCGACGCTGACCGGCGTGCGTGAAGATTATCTTAAAGGCATCACCGCTGAACGCCTGGTGGTGCTGGATGCAGCAAAACTACTACACAACAAAGACATCGTGGTACACGAGGAAGTGGCATGAACCAGTAACGTGCAGTGACAACTGCATTGCAACCGCAAGGGGAAGACCTCGGTCGGGGCCGACAGTCAACCCATAGGGAGGCAACGTGAACAAGTCAGACACTCGTTCCAGAAGTTTTACGTTCGGCAAATCGGCTTGGCGACCTGCGGGCGGCGTACTGCTGGCATCCTGCCTTGCTTTCGGCGCATCGGCAGCGGAACATCCTGTCGATTTTTCGCACATGAGCATCGAGGAACTTGCCGACATTGAAATCTCCTCGGTGTCGAAAAAGAAAGAATCCCTGAGCGACGCGGCGGCGGCAATCTTCGTCATCACGCAGGAGGATATCCGTCGCTCCGGCTATACCAGCATTCCGGAGGTGCTGCGCCTCGCACCCAATCTGCAGGTAGCACGCGTCGACTCCAGCCAGTACGCCATCACCGCCCGCGGCTTCAACAGCACCACCGCCAACAAGCTGCTGGTGCTGATAGACGGGCGCACCGTGTATACCCCGCTGTTCTCCGGCGTGTTCTGGGATGTGCAGGACGTGATGCTGCAGGACGTCGAACGCATCGAAGTGATCAGCGGTCCCGGCGGTGCCTTGTGGGGATCCAATGCAGTCAATGGCGTCATCAACATCATCACGCGCTCGGCCCATGCCACACAGGGTGCGCTACTCAACGCCGGGGTCGGGACCGAAGAGCGCGGCGGCGCGGCGCGTTACGGCGGCAAGCTGAATGAAAATACCGCGTTCCGGGTATATGCAAAAGGCTTCGAACGCGACGGAACGGAAACTGCAAACGGCATGGATGTGCATGACCGCTGGCACAAGCAGCAGGCGGGATTCCGGCTCGACTCCGGCGGCGAAGGCGACAAGGTAACGCTGCAAGGCGATATCTACGATGGCGAGCAGGATCAGCTCGTCAACAACGACAAGACCATATCGGGCGCCAACTTTCTCGGACGCTGGAACCGGGCGCTGGGAGGCGACGACAACCTGCAGGTCCAGGCTTATTTCGACCGCACGCGGCGCGACTATCCGGGATTATTCCGCGAACAGCTTGATACCTACGACCTCGACATACAGCATCGTTTCAGCTGGGGAAATGACCATGACATCGTATGGGGCGGCGGTTACCGCGTAATGGAAGATAGCGTCGCAAATTCAGCCACATTAGGCTTCCTGCCCACCCACCGCAGCCTGAAACTGGCCAACCTCTTCCTGCAGGACAGCATCGCGCTCAGCGAGCAACTGAAACTGACGCTGGGCGCCAAACTCGAGCACAACAGCTTTTCCGGCACCGAGGCGCAGCCAAGCGCGCGGCTGGCGTACAAGATCAACGACAAATCGCTGGTCTGGACGGCTGTCTCGCGGGCAGTGCGCACCCCATCGCGCATCGATACCGAATTTTTCGCGCAAAGCGGCCCGATCTCGCTGGTGGGAAACGAGGATTTCGATTCGGAAGAACTGACAGCGTACGAAATCGGCTACCGCGCAGAGCCGGCGGCCAATCTTTCGTTCTCTGTTTCCACGTTTTACAACGACTACGACGAATTGCGCAGCATCGAGCTGTCGCCCGGGGGCGTCCTGCCTCTCGTCATCAGCAACAAGATGCGCGGCAATGCTTATGGCCTGGAGTTCTGGGGCACTTATCGCGTCAATGACTGGTGGCGGCTGAGCGCGGGCTACAACTACATCAAGAAAGATCTCGAGCTGGCGTCCGACAGCAGCGACACCCTCAGCATTGCAGGCGCCGAAACCGATCCCCGTTTCCAATTCTCCTTGCGCTCGTCGATGAACCTGGCGCCCAACGTCGAGCTCGATGTCTCGCTCCGCACCATCGACGGTCTGGATGTAGGCGACGTTCCATCATATACCGCACTGGACGCCCGCCTCGGCTGGGCCGTCACCAAAAAAATCGCGTTATCGCTGAGTGGGTTCAACCTGCTGGACCGGGAGCATCCGGAATTCGGCAATGCCGCGACACGCAGCGAACTGAAACGTAATGTCTACATGGAGGTGACATGGCAATTCTGATGCACATGTCGTCATTCATTCGTACATTCGGCAGCCGGCTGCTGCTCGGATTACTGCTGGCCACACCCATCGCCGCGCCGACGGCAGAACCGGTGGAATACGCAGTGAAGGCCGCTTACCTGACCAAATTCGGCATTTATGTCGAATGGCCAGATGCAGTGCCGGGCAGCCCGCTCAACCTGTGCGTGGTCGGCGAAGATCCATTCGGCAAGGCACTGGACTCCGCAGCCGCCACCCAGCAACCGGGCAATCGGCCGATTACCGTCAGGCGGCTCAAGGAAATCACACCCGAATCCGGTTGCCACATCGCGTTTTTCGGCAACGCCGATCCCACCGTGCCCGAGATCATCGACAACCTGCGGGGCAGCTCCGTGCTCACCGTTACCGATAGCGGCGGCAAGGGCGCCATCATCAATTTCACGGTTAAGGCCAATCGCGTGCGCTTCGAGATTGATGAACCGGCTGCCGCCCAGAACAACCTGGTGCTCAGTGCCAAGCTGCTGGGCCTGGCCTTGAACGTGAAGCCGAGGAAAACACCATGATGATCATCCCTGCACATCCACAGGAGTCGGCGAAATGAACTGGCTTCTTAATATTCCCATCGGTCGCAAACTCACGCTGATCACCGTCATGGCAAGCGCCATTGCATTGTTGCTGGCCGGCACGATCATCGTGGCTTATGACATCTTTTCCTATCGCACGCAGCAGCAACAGGACGTGGAGGTACGCGCAGGCATCGTTGCTGCCAATGTTTCGGCAGCGCTGGTATTCGGCGACGCCAAGGCGACGCAGGAGTACCTGCATGCGCTGCAATCCAATCCTGGCGTGAGCGCCGCCGCAGTGTACAACGCCAAAGGCGAACTTTTTACCCATTACCTGCGCTATGACGTTCAAACGCCGCCGCCCTCACGGGCAAAGCCGCAGGGATCGCTGTTCGACGGCAGCGAATTGACGGTTTTCTGGCCGGTAATGGAAAAAACGCAACAAGTCGGTACCGTGTATCTGCGCGTCAATACCGAACCCATGGTAAAACGCATCGCGCGCTACGGCAGCATCATTCTGATCGTCATGCTGGGCTCGCTGTTGATCACCCTGCCCGTTTCGCGCCGCCTGCATGCAGATATCGCCGAACCGTTGAAGGAAATGACCGAGGACGCGCGACAGATCGCGGCCGGCGAAATCGTGGTGAGGCCCATCAAGCAGCCACGCACCGACGAAATCGGCTTTCTCGAAGACAAGTTCCGGCAAATGGCGGCATCCTTGCAGGAAAAAGCTTCCATCGGCAGGCAAATCGCCCAAGGTGACCTTAACCTTAAAATCACTCCGCAATCAGAGCGGGATGCACTGGGCAATACCTTTGTGGCAATGGTGGAAAGCCTGCGCGCCAAGGCAGAAGTCGCGGGACGAATCGCCACCGGCGACCTCACCGTACAGATCGCAACGCCCTCGGAACAAGATGTATTAGGCAAGGCCTTCGCCTCGATGGTGGAAAACCTGCGCGCGATGAACCGCGACCTTGCGGAAGGCGTCAGCGTACTGGCGGCCTCAACCAACGCGATCATGACAGGCACCTCGCAGATCGCCGCCGGCGCTACGGAAACCGCTACCGTGGTGGCGCAAACGGTCTCCACGGTCGACGAAATGAAGCAGACCGTTCAGGTTTCCAGCCAGAAAGCCAAGCATGTGTCGGATACCGCGCAGAAAGCAGTGGCAATTTCGCAGACCGGCCGCAAATCGGTCGAAGAAGTAATCGAGGGCATGAGCCTCATCCAGCAGCAGATGGAGTCCATCGCGCAGAGCATTGTTCGCCTGAGCGAGCAAAGCCAGGCCATCGGCGAGATCGTCGCCACCGTGAAGGACCTGGCCGAGCAATCCAACCTGCTTGCCGTCAATGCCGCGATCGAGGCCAACAAGGCGGGCGAGCACGGGCGCGGCTTTTCAGTCGTGGCGCAGGAGGTCAAGAACCTGGCTGAGCAATCGAAAAAAGCCACGGCCCAGATTCGCAGCCTGCTGGGTGACATCCAGAAAGGCACCAATATCGCAGTGCTGGCGACCGAGCAGGGATCGAAAGCCGTGGAAAACGGCGTCCGGCAGTCGCGCGACGCCGGCGAAGCCATCCGCCAACTGGCCGAAAGCATCGGCGAAAACGCCGCCGCCGCCAACCAGATCGCAGTGTCGGCGCAGCAGCAGATGGTCGGCATGGACCAGCTCGCGCTGGCAACGGCCAATATCAAGGAAACCACGTCGCAGAACATGGAAAGTACGCGTCAGGCAGAAATTGCCGCCCATAGTCTGCATGAGCTGGGGGTCAAACTGAAGCAGCTCGTCGAGCGATACAAGGTCTGAACAACAAAAAGGGTAATCAGGGGAATCAAGATGACCATCAGTACAAAAATCATCGGCGGTTATGCTGTCGTGCTATCCATGTTTCTTCTCGTGGCATCGGGAGCGTTTTATGCGCTCAATTTGCAGCATCAACAATACGAGCAGTTCATAGTTAAGCGCGAAGCGCTCAGCGGATCCAGCGATCTCCGCATCGCAGTCAGCTCTCAGATTCAGCACTATCGCGGGCTGTTCCTGTTCCCCGAACAGCAGCAATACTATATTCACGAGCTGGAACAAGACTCCCGTCGATTTAGCGACGCTCTGGGGAAACTCCAGGGTGCAGTTTCCAACCGGGACGTCGCAGAGCTGAACGACATCGCCACGATCCAGGCGGAGCTGGAGCGGTATGTGCACAGCGCCATCAACCTCGTGCAGCGCGGAAAAACCGCGGAAGCGATCGCCATGAGCGAAGCGGAAATGCTGCCGCGTGCACGCACACTGTCGGACAAAACCGAAAGATTCCGCAATGCGCAGCTGGGGATGATCGATGCCCAGCGGCAGCAACTCAAGGAAGCGGTGGATCGTATCGTCATTGCAATTGCGCTGGCATCGCTCGTCGGGTTCTCGCTCTGCCTCCTGTTCAGCACCTATCTGACCCGCTCCATCAATCGCCAGCTGCGCGAGACGATTTCCCAGTTGACCTCCGCCTCTGCTGAAATCCTTGCTACGACGACGCAGGTTGCCAGCGGGGCGGTGGAAACCGCTACCGCAGTCAATCAAACCACCGCAACGGTAGAGGAAGTCAAACAAACCGTGCAAATGACGTCGCAAAAGGCCAAGCAGGTTTCCGACATTGCCCAGGAGACCGCCCAGGTATCGAAATCCGGCCAGCAAGCGGTGGAAGCGCTGATCGACGGCATCAATCGTATCCGCACCCAGACAACCGCTACGGCAGACAGCATTGGCCGATTGAGCGAACAAAGCCAGGCCATCGGTGAAATCATCGCCACCGTCAACGACCTGGCCGAGCAATCCAACCTGCTGGCGGTCAATGCCGCCATCGAAGCCGCCAAGGCCGGAGATCAGGGCAAGGGCTTCGCCGTCGTGGCGCAGGAGGTAAAAACGCTGGCTGAACAGTCCCGACAGGCAACGGCGCAGGTCCGGTCCATCCTCAACGACATCCAGAAGGCCACCGGGTTGGCGGTAATGGCTACCGACCTCAACGGCAAGGCGGTGGAAGACGGAGCCAGACAATCCGGCACAGCGGGGACCTCCATACAGACGCTGTCGGAAAACATCGTGAGCGCGGCACAAGCGGCTTTGCAGATTGCGGCATCGAGCCAGCAGCAGCTGGTCGGCATGGATCAGGTGGCATTGGCGATGGAAAACATCAAGCAGGCCAGCACGCAGAACATGGCAGGGACCAAACAGGCCGAAATCGCCGCACAGAGCCTGCACGAGATCGGCGTGCGACTGAAACTGCTGGTTGATCGATGACGGCCGGACAATAAATAACGAGGCTGGTTAAAACGCATGAATAACGAACTGACTAAGCAATTCCAAGACTGGTCCAGGATCGCCGGTACGATAGTTATTGCCGTAGGTATGGTCGTGCTGATCGGCTGGTGGCTGGATATTCCGTTGCTCAAGAGTCTCCATCCCAGCATGGTGTCGATGAAGGCGAACACGGCATTTTCTTTCGTATTGATTGGCATGGCGCTACGGCTGTCGCGGCAGGAGCAATTCCATCCGCATAAATTGCGCATCGCACGCTTGAGCGCCACCGCTGTTGCGCTGATTGGACTGTTGACGCTAGGCGAATATCTCCTGAACACGGATTTCGGTATCGATCAGATGCTTTTCACGGAAACGCAAGGCGCCATAGCGACCTCGATGCCGGGAAGGATGGCGCCGAATACGGCCTTCAATTTTCTGCTGGCGGGCCTCGCGCTGCGTTTCCTGGATAGCGAGCTCGGTGGCCGGCATCGGCCGGCACAGTATCTGGCACTGGTCATACTGGTCATAGCATTGCTGGCGGTGCTCGGCTATGCCTATGACATCCAGTCGCTCTACGGTTTCGCCGCGTATACGAAAATGGCGCTGCATACGACCGTCGCCTTTGTCGTGCTATCCCTCGGTATATTCGCCGCGCGTGCCGGGAATGGGGTGATGGCGACGGTAACCAGTGTCGGCGCCGGCGGCCAATTGGCACGCCAGTTGCTGCCCGCCGCCATCGTCCTCCCGATTCTCATCGGCTGGCTGTGCTGGGCCGGCATGCGCGACGGATTCTACGACACCGAATTTCGCTTGTCGCTCGTCGTCATGCTGAACATTCTTGTCTTCGTCAGTCTGATCTGGCGCTATTGCCGCTCGCTCGAAGAAACAGACATCGGCCGCATACATGCCGAAACGTCCTTGCGCGCGGCGCGCGACGACCTTGAAAACCGGGTACAGGAACGCACGGCAGAGCTGCTGAAAAGCAACAAAGCCGCGCAACAGGAAATCGTCGAACGCACGCGTGCCGAAACCAGGCTGCACCAGCTCATGCAGGAGATGCGGAAAACCGTCCAGGTACTTAACACATCCGCGACGGAAATTCTGGAGGCCGCCATGCGGCTGGGCTCCAGCTCCGCCGAAACGGCAACAGCGGTGATCCAGGCCACATCCACCGTGGAGGAAGTAAAACAGACCGCGCGACTCGCGACCGAGAAAGCGCAATTCGTCGCGGAGACGGCACAGAACACCGCGCAGGTCTCGCAACGCGGCAGAAAGTCGGTGCAGGAATCGGCCGATGCGATGCAGCACATCCAGCGGCAAATGGAATCGGCCGCCGAAAGCATCATGCTCCTGTCCGAACAGAACCAGGCGATAGGCGAAATCATGGCCTCGGTCACCGACCTGGCGGAGCAATCCAAGCTGCTGGCCGTCAACGCGGCCATCGAGGCGGCGAAAGCCGGCGACCAGGGCAAGGGCTTCGCCGTCGTGGCGCAGGAAATCAAGCGGCTGGCGGAACAGTCCAAACAAGCCTCCACGCAGGTCAGGACGATTCTGAACGACATCCGCAAGGCGACCGGCACTGCCGTATTCACCGCCGACCAGGGCAGCAAGGCGGTAGCATCGGGCATGGAGCGCTCCGCGCAGGCGGACGAAGCGATCCGCATTCTGGCAGACAGCATCGAAGACGCGGCACAGGCGGCGATGCAGATTGCCGTGTCGGCGCAGCAGCAATGGGCGGGAATGGATCAGGTAGCGCTGGCGATGCATAGCATCGGACAGGCAAGCACGCAAAACGTGATCAGCACTCAGCAGACGGAGGAGACGGCGAGGAAACTGCACGAACTGGGGCTGAAACTGAAACAGCTGGCAGCGGCTTATCAGCCGGAAATGGCTGAATCACAGGAATCGGAGATCATATGCTGAGTCTGGGGAAAATACCTTGGGGGTTTGGTTTTATCGGGCTGAGCTCGAGCTCAGGCATCTTTCGCCATATCGTCGAGGCCGCGCCCAACGCCATCGTGCTGGTAGGCCACGACGGCAAGATCGTGCTGGTCAACGCCCAGACCGAAAAACTGTTCGGCTACCCGCGCCGGGAGCTGATCGGCCAGCCCATCGAAATACTTGTTCCGGTGCGCTTCCGCTCTGCGCACCCGGGCTATCGCGACAGCTTCTTTTCACAACCCAGCGTTCGGGCAATGGGTGCCGGGCGTGATCTCTTCGGGCTGCACAAAAGTGGCCGGGAAATCCCCGTTGAAATTGGCCTCAACCCGATTCATGGCAGCGGCCAGCATCTGGTGCTGGCGAGCATCATCGACATCACCGAGCGCAAGCGTGCCGAGGAACGCTTCCGGCGCGTCGTCGAATCGGCGCCGAACGCGATCATCCTGGTTGGGCAGGACGGCCGCATTACGCTGGTCAACGCCCAGACGGAAAAGCTATTCGGATATGGGCGCGATGAGCTGGTCGGCCAGCTGGTCGATATCCTGGTGCCGGAACGTTTTCGCGGCATGCATGGCGGCTATCGCTCTTCATTCTTTGCCAACCCCAGTGTCCGGGCGATGGGTGCCGGGCGCGACCTGTACGGATTGCGGAAGGATGGCCGCGAGTTCCCGGTGGAGATCGGCCTCAACCCGATCCAGAGCGATGAAGGCGACCTGGTGCTGACCAGCGTGATCGACATCACCGAACGCAAGCGGGCAGAAGCCGGGATGAGCCGCCTGATGCAGGAGATGCAGGAAACCGTAAGCATACTGGCTGCTTCCACCAGCGATATTCTGGAAGCGGCCAGTCAGGTGGCGACGGGATCGAGCCAGACGGCAACATCCGTCAGTGAAACCACGGCCACGGTGGAGGAAGTCAAGCAGACTGCGCTGATGGCCGCAGACAAGGCCCGCAATGTATCGGAATCCGCGCAACGCACCGCGGATATCTCGAAGCACGGCAAGAAATCGGTCGAGGAATCGGTGGAAGCCATGCGGCATATCCAGAGCCAGATGGAGTCGGTGGCGGAAAGCATCGTCCGGCTCTCGGAGCAGAGCCAGGCCATCGGCGAAATCATCGCCACCGTCAACGACCTGGCCGAGCAGTCCAACCTGCTGGCGGTCAATGCCGCCATCGAAGCGGCCAAGGCCGGTGAGCAAGGCAAAGGCTTCGCCGTGGTGGCGCAGGAAGTGAAAAGCCTGGCCGGTCAATCCAAGCAGGCTACCACCCAGGTACGCGCGATCCTGGGAGAAATCCAGAAGGCGACCAACGCTGCCGTCATGGCTACCGAACAAGGCAGCAAGGCCGTGGAATCCGGCGTACGGCTTTCCGGCGACGTGGGACAGTCGATCAACGTGCTGGCGGAAAGCATAGAAGAAGCCGCGCGTGCGGCGACCCAGATCGCGGTATCGGCGCAGCAGCAACTGATCGGCATGGATCAGGCAGTCGGCGCGATCAAGGGCATCAGTCTGGCCAGTCAGCAGAACGTGGATAGCGCCGGGCAGGCCAAAACCGCGGCACAAAACCTGCATGCACTTGGGCTCAAGCTGAAGCAGATGATGGAACGAAGTTAGGGATCGGTATGGCAGATAACGACAAGGAGTTTCTCAAGCGACTGCTGAAAACCTTCCGGCTGGAAGCGAAGGAGCATATCGACGCGCTGTTCAGCGGGATTGCGGAGCTGGAACGCCAGCCGGATGCAGACCGCAGCGCCACGCTTGTGGAGCAGATCTTCCGCGAGGCACACAGCCTGAAAGGTGCGGCACGCTCGGTCAATCAGGAGTCCATCGAAAGTATCTGCCAGTCCCTGGAAACCACATTCTCCGCAATGAAACGCCACGAGACCGCGATGTCGCCAGAGTTGTTCGACAGCCTGCTGCTGACCTTGAACCAGTTGAGCGCATTGCTGGGCGAATCGGATACCGCCCAACCTCCAGGAGAGCCGGACCCCAGTGCGCCGACAACGGAAACCGCCACCCCGCGCGCACCGTTGCCCAGGACTGCGTTTGGCATCGGCGAGAAATCGCCGCTGGCAAACACGGTCCGCATCTCGACCGACAAACTGGACTCCATCTTCCTTCAGGCGGAAGAAATGCTGGCCGCCAAGCTGCTGGGGCAGCAACGGCGGCAGGAGCTGGCAGCGATGCAGACGATGGCCGCCAACTGGCACAAGGAGTGGTCAAATTTCAGCAGCGTTTCCTCCGACCTCCATCACGCATTGGCGGAACAGCCGCAACTGCAGGAACTGATGGAACAGAACGTGATTCTGATCAAGAGCCTGAATCATCAGCTCAATGCCATCGCAAAATCCACCGAACAGGACCAGCGCATGATCGGCCGCATGGTGGACGATCTCCTGGAAGACACGAAAAAAGCCTTGATGCTGCCTTTTTCGACCCTGCTGGAACTCTTCCCGCGTCTGGTGCGCGATCTCGCCAGGGACCATAACAAGGACATCGAACTGGCCATTCAGGGAGAGGATCTCGAAATCGACCGCCGGATACTGGAGGCGATCAAGGACCCCTTGATCCATATGGTCAGGAACTGCATCGACCATGGTATCGAATTACCCGAGGTGCGCACTGGACAACAAAAACCCGGACGCGGAAAGATCGTCATCGCGATCCAGCCGAGAACCGGAAGTCGCGTAGAAATCATGGTGTCAGACGACGGCAGCGGTATCGACACGGAAAAGATAAAGAACCACGCCGAACGGCTCGGTCTGCTCAGCAGGGAAGAAGCTTCCGGCATGGGGCACGAAGCCGTCATGGACCTGATCTACCATTCCGGCTTATCCACCAGCCCTATCATTACCGAAATTTCCGGCCGGGGGCTGGGCCTCGCCATCGTGCGCGAGAAGATCGACCAGTTGGGCGGCTCCGTCACCGTGACCACGCACCCCGGGGTCGGCACCAGCTTCCGCATCCTGCTGCCGCTGACGCTCGCGACCTATCGCGGCATCACGGTACGGGTAGGCGATCAGATTTTCGTGCTGCCTACCAGCCACGTCGAACAAACCGCCCGAATCCTGCGGACTGACATCCTGACGGTTGAAAACCGGGAAACGATACGCCTGAATAACGCCACATTTTCCTTGGTACGCATGGGTGACATCCTGGAGATTCCGCACACCGAGGGCCCGACCGACCCGTTCATCCAGATCGCCTTGCTTACGGCCAGCGGCAAGCATATCGCCTTTGTCGTGGACGAAGTGGTCAATGAGCAGGAGGTACTGGTCAAGAGTCTGGGCAAGCAGCTTACCCGCGTCCGCAATATCGCCGCAGCCACCATACTCGGCACGGGCAAGGCCGTGCCCATCCTGAACGTCTCCGACCTGATGAAATCGGCCTTGCACGCACCGGCGGGAAAGGCCGCAGGAGTTGCCGCCAGCCCGCAGGAAAGTCCGCAGCAGCAAAAGCACGTGTTGGTGGTGGAGGATTCGATCACCGCCCGCAGTCTGATCAAGGGCATCCTGGAACTGGCGGGCTACAAGGTCAGCACCGCGGTGGATGGCGTCGACGGTTACACGCAGGTACGCAGCGGCGGCTTCGACATCGTGGTATCCGACGTCGAAATGCCGCGCATGGATGGATTCGACCTGACCGCGAAAATACGCGCCGACCAGAAGCTGGCGGACCTGCCGGTCGTCCTTGTCACCGCACTGGAGTCGCGCGAAGACCGCGAGCGCGGCATCGACGTCGGTGCCGATGCCTATATTGTCAAACGCAGTTTCGAGCAGAGCAACCTGCTCGAAATCATCGGCCGTCTGATCTAGGGCCGCCCGATGAAAAAACCGCCCTACTTTCAATCCCGGCAGGTACACGATGCCAGATAACGCAAAACTCGCTCCGGGCAAACGCTCCCCGATCCGCCTGCTGGTGGTCGAGGATTCGCCAGCCGTACGGGAATTCCTGCTGTACCTGTTCGCTTCGGACCAGGAAATCCAGGTCATCGGCACCGCCAGCAATGGCGAGGAGGCGCTGGAGGCGGTCAAGGACAAGCAGCCGGATGTCATCACCATGGATTTGCACATGCCGAAAATGGACGGCTATGCGGCCACGCGCGCCATCATGGAAAACACGCCGACGCCCATCGTGATCGTGACCGGGAGCTCATCGACCGATGAAATGTCCACCACGCTCTCCGCGCTGGAAGCGGGTGCGCTGGCGGTCACGAAGCGGCCGACCGGAGTCGGCCATCCCGACCATGCCGCGACGGCGCGGGAGCTGATCCAGACGGTTAAACTGATGTCCGAGATCAAGGTCGTCAAGCGCTGGGCGAAACACAAGGTGCCGACGGCCACGCCAAGCGACACTGCCATGCCCGAGATGGTGCCCCCGGCCTCTTCCTCGCACAAGCATGTCCGGCTCGTCGCCATCGGCTCTTCCACCGGCGGGCCGCTGGTCTTGCAACAGCTGCTGAAGCGCCTTCCCAAGGACTTTCCGCTGCCCATCATCATCGTTCAGCACATTGCCCAGGGATTTACCGAAGGCTTCGTGCAATGGCTGACCGAAGCCAGTGGTTTTCCTGTCCGTTTGGCCGTTCACGGACAGGTAATGATGCCAGGGCATGCTTACGTCGTACCCAACGGCTTTCAGGCGAGTATTGACCCTTATGCCCGCATCACGCTCAAAAAAGATGCACCCGAAAACGGGCATTGCCCGTCGGTTTCCTGTCTTTTCCGTTCGGTGGCACATGCTTACGGCGCGAGTGCAGTGGGCGTCCTGCTGACCGGCATGGGCAAGGATGGCGCGGCGGAACTGGGGCTGATGCGTGCCAATGGCGCGCTCACCATTGCCCAGGACAAGGAAAGCTCTGTGGTGCACGGCATGCCGGGCGAAGCTATCGCGCTGGGCGCTGCCGCTTACGTACTGGGGCCGGACAAGATCGCGTCGGCTCTGATCAGCGTAGTGAGGTCATAAGGGGAATCCCATGACGGAAAAAAACAAACAGGTCAAAAGCCGCCCGCCTGTGCGCATACTGATTGCCGAGGACAGCCCGACACAGGCAGAACATCTCCAGTACCTGCTGGAGCGCAACAACTTCCAGGTGGCAGTGGCGTTCAACGGCAAGCAGGCGCTGGGGCTGCTCGACGACATCAACCCCGATCTCGTGATCAGCGACATCGTGATGCCGGAGATGAGCGGCTACGAGCTCTGCACGGCCATCCGCGAGGATCCGCGTCATGCCCACCTGCCGCTGATCCTGGTGACCTCGCTCACCGATGTACAGGACGTGCTGAAAGGGCTGGAGTGCGGCGCGGACAATTTCATACGCAAGCCATACGACGAAAAATACCTGCTGGCCCGCATCGATTACCTGCTGATGAACCGCCAGATGCGGCAAAACCAGAAGATGCAAATGGGCATGGAAATCTACTTGTCCGGCCACAAGCATTTCGTGAATGCCGAGCGGCAACAAATTCTCGATCTCTTGATCTCCACCTTTGAAGAAGCCGTGCGCGTCAAGGAGGACCTCGAGGTGCGGCAGCAGGAGCTGATCCATGCCGCGCTCTACGAACGCACGCACGGCGAAGTACTGAGGTTGTTCAATTCCACCCTGGAGCGCGATGAACTCCTGCGCGGCATGCTGGGAATCCTGGGAAGGAATGCCGCTTTCCCGGTTTCCGCAGTCTACGGTTTCGACGAATGGAACGGCATATACCGTCAGGAAGCCAGCCACACTGCCGCGACTGCCTCCATAGAGCTGAAGTTGAGCGAGGAATTAATCCGCAACGTGGCACGCGACCACCAAACTACCGTACTCAGGGATTTCAGCGCGCATGCGATCTTTCCCTCGGAGGCGGCCACGATGGCGTTCACCCCCGCCTGCATCGTCCTGTGTCCCGCCATCTATCTGAACAAGTTGCTGGCGATTGTCGTGGTCGTTTCAAGCCGCACGCTTGGCGACCGCGACCAGTCTTTCCTCGAGCGCATCTGCGCCCAGCTCGGCGTAGCCCTGCATAACGTGCAGCAATACGACGACCTCAAGCTGCTGGCCGGCCAGTTGCGCCTGCGCAGCGAGGAAATCAGTCGGCAGAACATGCAACTGGAAGAGGCCAGTCGCATGAAGTCGGAGTTCCTCGCCAACATGTCGCATGAGCTGCGTACGCCGCTCAACGCCATCATCGGGTTCTCGGAGGTGATGCGCGACGGCCTGGTCGGGCCGATGACCGAGCAGCAAAAGGAATACGTTTCGGATATTTTCGATAGCGGCCAGCACCTGCTGTACCTGATCAACGACGTGCTCGACCTGTCCAAGATCGAGGCCGGGAAAATGGTGCTGGAGGGCGAGCAGACCGCCATCGCGCAACTGCTGCATAACTGCCTGTCCATCATTCGCGAAAAAGCGATGGCGCACCGCATCCAGCTCAGCATCGATGCACCGGACACGCTGGGCACGTCATGGCTGGACCCGCGCAAAGTGAAGCAGATCGTCTACAACCTGCTATCGAATGCCGTCAAGTTCACGCCGGAGAACGGCAAGGTTGCCTTGTCCGCCCGCGTCGTCGCACGGCAGGATGTCCTCTGCCGCATGGAAAAACGGCCGGAAATGCACACCCAGCTGACTGCCGACGCGGCTGAATATCTCGAAATATCCGTCACCGACACCGGCATCGGCATTGCCTATCCGGATATGACGCGCCTGTTCCAGCCTTTCGTACAGCTCGACAGCTCGCTGTCGCGCCGTTTCGACGGCACCGGGCTGGGGCTGGTCATGGTCAAGAAGCTGGCCGAATTGCATGGCGGTGCAGTTGCCGTTGCCAGCATTCCGGACAAGGGCAGCACCTTCACCGTGTGGCTGCCATACCACAGCGATCCGGCATCGCATGTGCCCGCTGATGCCATGGCCGGCGGGCAAGCCCCGGGACAATCGTTGAACACCTCGCCGCTGGTGCTGATCGTGGAGGACGAATATCGGGCAGCAGACCTGATCCGGTTGCAACTCGAAAAGGAAGGCTGCCGTACTGTGTGCGCCCCGACGGCGGAAATCGCCTTGAATATGCTGCACGAAGGCTGCAGCCCCGACCTCATCACCCTCGATATCCTGTTGCCGGGTATGGACGGCTGGGACTTTCTCGCCCGCCTCAAAAAAGAGTCGGTGCACGCACATATCCCGGTCGTCATCATTTCGATAGTCGCGGACGGCAGCAAGGGTTTGTCCCTGGGAGCCTCCTCCGTGCTGCAAAAACCCGTTTCCGCCGACGAACTCGCGCTCGCCCTTGCCGACCTGGGATTTGTCCAACCCTCTGGCGCCGCCACAGTGCTGGTGATCGACGACGACCCCAGGGCGGTCGAGATCATTTCCACCTATCTGGAAAAAGCGGGGTATACGGTATTGCGGGCCTATGGCGGCGAGGAAGGCCTGCAGGTTGCGCAATCGCACCAGCCGGAGCTGATCATCCTGGACTTGATGATGCCGGGGATCGGTGGGTTCGAAATTGTGGACACATTGAAATCCGCGCCGAAAACCGCCCAGATCCCCATCATCGTATTGACCGCAAAATACCTTTCTCCTGACGACCGCAAGGCATTGAATGGCCACGTCCTGCAGATCGTGGAGAAAGCGCAGTTCAACCACGGCAATTTCATCAGCGAGGTCCATCGGGCACTTGGGAAAAAATGGCAAAAATCCTGATCATTGAAGATAACGTGCAGAACATGAAGCTCGCCGCTTTTCTGCTGAACAGCGCGGGCCATACCGTCATTCAGGCCAATCACGCGCTGGGTGGTATTGCAATCGCGCAGCAGCACCTGCCGGACCTGATCCTGATGGATATTCAACTGCCCGGCATGGACGGCCTGACCGCGACCCGGATCCTGAAAAGCGATGCCGCCACCCGCGACATCAAGGTCTACGCGTTGACCGCGTTCGCCATGAAGGGCGATGAGGAAAAAGTTTTTGCGGCAGGTTGCGACGGCTATATCGCCAAGCCTATCCGCTACCAGGCTTTCCTGGAAACGGTTATGTCGGCGCTTGCGGAAGTCGCAACACCCCAAAAAAAAGAACGAGGTAACAATGAGCGCAATCCGTAACATTATTGCTGTCGCAGAGCGGCTGTTGGACGGCGAAACCCATGCTCGTACAGGAATTGAAAGCGACGACAGTGACACGGGGCGCCTGGCCGGCGCCATCGACAACCTTGCCGACAGCCTGCAGGCCCATCGCCGCCATATTGAGCAACTCACCCGGCAGCACCGTCGCAGCCTGCGTGCCCACCACATCCTGAGCGCCAGCAACCGGGCCCTGCTGCGCGCCGTCGACGAGATCGCAGAGTTGCAGGAAGTCTGCCGGCTGATCGTCGAGGTCGGCGATTATCCTTTCACCTGGATCGGCTATGTCGAACAGGACGAGGAACAAACCGTGCGTCCGATGGCGCATTACGGCATGGCGGGCGGTTATCTGTATGAAATGAAACTGACATGGGCCGATACCGGCACCGGCACAGGCGCGGCCGGCATAGCCATCAGAAGCGGCAAGCCCGCCATCATCCGCGATGTTGCCAACGACCCGCGCATGGCCCCATGGCATGCGCAGGTAGAAAAACAGGGCCTGACGTCGGTGCTCGGACTCCCGCTATATTTCGATGGCAAGGTTTCCGGCGTACTGGTGATCTGGTCCACCGAGCCGGATGCCTTCGACAAGGAAGAAGTCAAGTTGATGTCGGAAACCGCGGATGACTTGACATTCGCCATCGAAACCTTGCGCGCGCGCATACACCAGCGTGAAGTAGAGACTGCCTTCCGACGCGTCAGCCAGCAGAACGCACTTATCCTGCAGTCCGCGTCGGAAGGCATCTACGTCGTGGACATGCATGGCATCATCAGCTTCGCCAATCCGGCAGCCAATGCCATGCTGGGCTATGCGCCCAACGAGTTGCTTGGCCGCAATGCCCATGACACCGTCCATCACAGCAGGCCGGATGGCGAACCTTACCCGCAGGAAGCCTGCCCGTTTTCTGCCGCCATTAGTGTAGGCTCCCCAATACAGCGCACGCAGGATACATACTGGCGCAAGGACGGTACGCCGATACAGATCGAGCTGTCCAGCACCCCGATCGTCGAGGACGGGCAGTTGCAGGGCGCCGTCGTGATGGTGACCGACATCAGCGAACGCGCGCGTTACATGGCGCAGATTGAACGCAAGTCCAATTTCGACGAGTTGACCGGCCTGCCCAACCGCAATTTGCTGAACGACCGCCTGATGCAGGCCTTCGATCGCTGCCGGCAGGAAAATTCCATGCTGGCGATCCTGGTCATCAACCTCAACCACTTCCGCAACATCATCGACAGCCTGGGGCACAGCACCGGCGATCACGTGCTGCAGGCAGTGGCCGATACCCTGCATGCGCTGGAAGGCGAAACGGACACACTGGCTCGCACCGGCGGCGACGAATTTGTCTGGGCCATCGAAATTCCCGATGAGGAAGAGGCCGCCGTCGCCGCGCGCGCGGCGCTCGAAGCGCTGGCACACCCGCTACAGATCGGCGAGCGTGAGGTATTTCTTTCCGCCAGCATCGGCATCGGTGTCTTCCCGCGCGACGGCGAGGACGGCGAAACGCTGCTGAAGAACGCGACCACGGCCATGCATCGCGCAAAAAAAATGGACGACCACCGCTTCAGTTTTTACGCAACAGAGATGAACTCCCGCTCGCTGGAACGCCTGGACTTGCAAAACGCCTTGCGGCGCGCGCTGGATAACGACGAGCTGATGCTGTACTACCAACCGCAGGTCAACCTGCACACTGGTGAAATCTATGGCGCGGAAGCCTTGCTGCGCTGGCGGCATCCCCAGCGTGGCATGGTGTCGCCGGCAGAATTCATTCCGTTGGCGGAAGCTTCCGGCATCATCGTGCCGCTGGGGGAATGGGTATTGCGCTCCGCCTGCCGCCAGAATAAGGCCTGGCAGGATGCCGGCCTGCGCAATATTTCCATCGCGGTCAACATGTCCGCCCGCCAGCTCGATGCCCAGGATATTGCCAGCCTGGCCACGAGCGTGCTGGAAAATAGCGGGTTGGATGCCCATTTCCTGGAGCTGGAGCTGACCGAGAGCATGATCATGTCGGATCCGGATGCGTTTATCGTGGCCACACAAAAGCTCAAGGAGATGGGCATCTCGCTTTCGGTCGACGATTTCGGCACCGGCTATTCGTCTCTCAGCCATCTCAAACGATTCGCCATCGACCGCCTGAAAATCGACCAGTCCTTCGTGCGCGATATCACGCATGACCCCAACGCCGCCGCGATCACGCTCGCCATCATGGCCCTCGCCAAGAGCCTGAAAATGGCAACCATCGCCGAGGGCGTGGAAACCGCTGCCCAGCTCAATTTCCTGAAGACCCGCGGCTGCGACGAGATGCAGGGCTACTATTTCAGCCGCCCCCTCCCCGCTGCCGAATTCGAAACGCTGTTGCGCGAACAGCGCACACTCGCCTTCCCGACAACACACCATAAACCACAGAACACCATCCTGCTGGTAGACGACGAGCCGTCCATCCTGTCAGCGCTGAAACGTCTGCTGCGACGCGAAGGGTACACAATATTGACCGCCGAGAACGGCATGGAGGGGCTGAACCTCCTTGCCGGCAACGAGGTCGGTCTGGTGATTTCCGATGCCCGCATGTCGCCGACCAATGGTCCGGACTTCCTTTCGAAAGTGCGGGAAATGTATCCCGACACGATCCGTGTCATCCTTTCCGGCTACACCGACCTGCAATCGATCACCGAGGCCGTGAACAAGGGTGAAATCTACAAGTTCCTGACCAAGCCCTGGGAGGACGAAAAGTTGTTAAAAGTAATCCATGCCGCTTTCCGCCAATATGAAAACCAGCGGAAAAGAGGCAGGTAAGGAGTTGGGTATGGACCCTCAATCCGTCAAAATACTGGTCGTCGACGACGACGAGCGCAATGTCCGCGTCCTGAAAGCGATGCTGAATGCGGAGGGCCATGCCACCGTGTCCGCCAGCTCCGGCCAAGAGGCATTGCAAATGGCAGAAAAAGAGATTCCAGGCCTGATAATGCTTGATGTGATGATGCCGGACATGAATGGTTTCGAAGTCGTGGAGAAGCTCAAGGCGCTTCCAGCCACCTGCAACATCCCCATTATCATGGTCACGGCGCTCGACGATCGCGAATCGCGGCTCTACGCCCTTCAGGCAGGTGCCGACGAATTCATTTCCAAGCCGGTGGATCGCACCGAACTCGTGTTGCGGATAAAGAACATCCTGGCGCTGCAGGAGTACCGACAGCAGACGACGAAGAAATCCGATTAAAAATAAGCCGTACTTCATCGCCTAAAAATGGCGAGGTTGTAAGCTATAATCCCGAGAGTCGGTTTCACCAGAAATTATAAAGATGCGTTTGAACTCAACCGGGATGGATGTTCGTGACCGCACACCCGCCTGCCGAAATAACCCGTTTCGAAATTCGTGCCGCGCACCGCATGGGCGGCGGATGATCGCTCACCGGTGAACTAATCGATGCGTATCCTGCTTTCGAATGACGACGGTTACTTTGCGCCCGGACTTGCCGCCCTGGCGAAAACCCTGGCCCCGCTCGGGGAAATCACCGTGGTGGCTCCCGAACGCAACCGCAGCGGCGCCAGCAACTCCCTGACACTGGATCGTCCCCTTTCCGTACGCAAGGCGGCGAACGGATTCTTTTTCGTCAACGGCACTCCCACCGACTGCGTGCACCTGGCCGTGACCGGCCTGCTCGACGATTTGCCGGATATGGTCATCTCCGGCATCAATGACGGCGCCAACATGGGCGACGACACCATTTATTCCGGCACTGTCGCTGCGGCGATGGAAGGCTACCTCCTCGGCATTCCGTCAATTGCCGTATCGATGGCGCAACACGCGCCCCAGCATTTCGACACCGCCGCCCGCGTGGTCTACGACATGGTCCAGCGCTTCCAGGAAAACACCTTTCCACCGCCGGTACTGCTGAACATGAATGTTCCCGACGTGCCCTACGACCAGATCAAGGGCCTCAAGGTTGTTCGCCTGGGCAAGCGGCACAAGGCCGAACCTGTGGTCAAATGGGTCACTCCGCGCGGCGAAACTGTCTATTGGGTCGGTGCGGCCGGTTCGGCGCAAGACGCGGGCGAAGGCACCGATTTCCATGCCATCGAACACGGCATGGTCACGGTCACACCCTTGCAGATCGACCTCACGCAATACGCGCAGCTCGACGCGCTCGATTCGTGGCTGGGCCTATGAGTTCAACCATGCACGGCATAGGCATGACCTCGCAACGCACACGCGACCGCATGGTCCAGCGCCTGCGTGAGCAAGGCATCAAGGATGAAGTCGTTCTGGGCGCAATGAATGCGATACCGCGCCATATATTCGTCGATGAGGCGCTATCGATCCGCGCTTATGAAGACGTTTCGCTGCCCATCGGCTACGGCCAGACGATTTCCCAGCCCTACATCGTCGCGCGCATGACGGAAATCCTGCGCAGCGGAAACCCATTGGGCAAGGTGCTGGAAATCGGCACCGGCTGCGGTTACCAGACAGCCGTATTGTCCAAGGTGGCGCAGGAGGTCTACTCCGTCGAGCGCATCAGCCCGCTGCTGATGAAAGCCCGCACCAATCTGCGCGAACTGCGCACGCGCAACGTCAAGGTCAAGCACGCCGACGGCCATTACGGCCTGCCCGATATCGCACCGTTCGACGGCATTATCGTCACCGCCGGCGCCACCCATATTCCCAATGAGTTGCTGCAGCAGCTCGCTGTGGGAGGCCGCATGGTCATCCCCGTCGGCACACAGGAGCAGATACTCGTGCTGGTCGAGCGCCTGCCGGAAGAGTTCCGTCAGACCAAACTCGAAGCGGTCAAATTCGTACCGCTTCTCGGAGGAACAACTTGAAGCATTACTTCTGGATAGCCGCCCTGCTCTTGGCCGGCTGCGCCACCGGGTATCAGGCGCCCGTTATCGAGCGCGCTCCGTCAGCCGCCAAGAAAGCAGTCCAGCCTGCCCCAGCCGCAAAAAAAACGGCTTCGGCCGAAAAGGATTGGCGTCCGGATAGCTATACCGTCAAGAAGGGCGACACCCTTTACAGCATCGGCCTGGAATTCGGCTTCGACCACAAGGAAATCGCCCAGTGGAATAACATCCAGCCTCCCTACGTAATCTACATTGGCCAACAGCTGAGGCTCAAGGATCCCAAAGCGGTGGCAGACACCGCTGCGGTCAAGCCTGCCGAGAGCGACGAAGCCGTCGCCACGCCGGCAAGTGCGTTGGGCACCGATACGGCCGCT
>CAMLME010000010.1 GCA_946481235.1 uncultured Methylobacillus sp.
GGCTCGGGTTTAGGCTCGGGTTTAGGCTCGGGTCGGGCTGTCGTTTGCGGCGCGGGGGCTGCCAAAGGCACGGTGGCAGCTCTCGCTTGTGGCGCACGCGTTACCAAAGGCTCGCGGGCGGTTGCCGGCTGCTGCCTAGGCGATGCGTTGCCCGATGGCGCAGCCCGCAGTATAAGGCTGCCGCAATCGTTGCAAAATCGGGCTGTATCCTTGTTTTCGGCACCGCAATTTTTGCAAAACATCGGGCCTCCTTTTGCTATCCAGTATTGAATAGAGCAAAAGTTCTATAAAAAATTCCGCGAGACCTCCCTGTGAGCCTTTTATCGCGTCCAATGCACCCGCAACAGATCGTGTGCGGGGTTATGGTGATACTCGAGATCGCCCTGGTAATGATGATGCAAGGCCGCGCCGAGAAAATGCGCCAGCCGGATGTCGGTCGTTTTAATCATCATGGCGATGTCGTTGCGCTCTTCTTCCATCAGTCGCATCAAGGGGTTTTCCTGGCGCTTGCGCTCGGCCTGCTCATGAATCATGTTGATGATTTCATCGCGATGATCATGGAAAAACGGGCCGGCCAGTACGACGTAACCGGCCGGATCGTTATCCTGCATGCGCTGGCAGGCTGGACATACGGCCTGATTCGCGCTGACAGGGACGGGGCCCCAGCGCCAGCGACCTTCCATGAAAATCGCGTCGCACTGGGGACAAACCGTGGGTTCGAGCAGTTCGGTCGCGGCTTCGATATAGGCGCGTTCGGCCCGCTCCTCGAAAAAAACTTCATCGGGCAATACCGGGTTATAGCCGGCGGGAATGTCTTTGATCAGGGCCATGGACTTCCTTTCATGTGATATAGCCGATCAATCCGGCACATGGTGCCGGCCGACGCTGATGCGCTTGGCCTGCGGCCCTTCGTTGCCGATGTCGTCGACGAACTTGACCTCATCCCCTTCTTTCAACTTATCGAAACTGGGGCTGGCGATATTGTCGCGATGAAAGTAACGCTCATTGCCATCCGGTCCTTCAATGAAGCCAAAGCCCTCTTCCTGTGAAATCCGCGTCACATGTCCGACATGCTCGGGCGCATGCGCCTTGGTTTCACGCCGCAGCCGGCGCACATAGTTCTCCAGCTGACGCTTGGCTGCATTGAACGCGTCGCGTAGGGCCACATACGGGTCTTCATGATGATCGCGGGTAACGACGAGCTCATTGCCGGGCACGCCCATGTCGATGCGGACATTGAACTGATTGCCCTGCGTCCGGTTACGGTGCGGCATGTCCACGACCACGCGACACGAAACAAGACGCCCGAAGAAGGCGTCAAGTTTTTGTACTTTTTCGCGGATGTAGGTTTCGAGAGCTTCGGAATGGGGCATATCGCGGACAGTGATTTGCAGTGGGACTTGCATTTGAGGCCTCCAGAAAATTGCGTGGGGAATTCGTGGTTAATCCATCAAGTGTGATCAAAAGTTTTCGACAAGGTTCGACGCCTGGATGCAAACAATGCACCTCGGGTCGATATGTTTTGTTATTGGAAAACTTCTGGCCTGTTTGTGCGTCAGATAAATCATGGATATTTGCAGGCACGACAGGGAGCCTGCCGCTATCGGGCGTTGAACGTCTAGCGGACTACTTACAAGGAGAAAACATGGAACAACATCTGAAACTGAAAAATGAAGAGAACATCACCTGCGCAAGCTGCATGAAGGACATCCCCTTGTCTGCCGCCACAAGTTCGGAGGCCGCCGGCTATACATTGCATTTCTGCGGAGCGGAATGTTTCAACGAATGGAATCGGCAGGCGGAACGGTTGAATTTGAAACAGGCTGGCGAGCATCAATCGCGGTAAAAAATGGGCGGAGCTGCATGGCCTCCGCTTGCTCCATTCAAGAATAAATCCTCTTATCGCTCATGCAGTAAGACGACGGCATCGATCACTTGCGGTCGATCTGGACATGTTCCTTGCTGCCGCTATTGGCAACCGCGAGCATGATGCCAATACCAATCGCGATAGCCAGTCCGATCAGGGTCCATGCCGTGCCGATAGTCTCAAGAATACCCAACTTCCAGAGCGCGGCAAGAACACCGCCGATCAAGATCAGATAACCAAGCAGGAAAACACCTGTCCATTTCATTGCAAACCTCCTGAGGTAGATACTCTTACTTACTTCTTCCTGGGAAACGGAAGAATCATCGAGACCTGTCGCCGATACTCTTCATAGGCTTCGCCGTGATAACTCACCAGGTCGTGCTCCTCGAACTGCAGGGCAATCAGAATGTAAAGCGTCGTGGTAATGGCAAACACCAAATGGCCCACCGACATATCGGGCGTTGCCCAGAAGGCGATGACGAACCCCAGCATGATCGGATGCCGCACCAGCCTGTAGAGAAACGGCGTTCTGAAACCGATATGAGTGTACTCCTCGCCTTTCGAATAAAGGTAGACCTGGCGCAGGCCGAATAGATCGAAGTGATTAATCAGGAATGTGCTGGTCAGCACAATCACCCAGCCTATCCAGAAGAGCGCCCACAAGACGTTACGTGCCGCGACGTTTTCGACGTTCCAGACCACCCCGTTCATCGGCTGCCACAGCCAGAAGAGCAGAATCAGCGCGAGGCTGGAGAGCAACACATAAGTGCTGCGCTCGATTGCCTGCGGAACGAACTGTGTCCACCAACGCTTGAAGGCAGGTCGCGCCATGACGCTGTGCTGGACCGCGAAGAGACTGAGCAATAGCAGATTGATCAGCAGGGATAGCCCGAAGGAACCCTCTATGCCCGAATCGATGGACTTCGGCACAACCAGATTGCCGACGAATCCGACCGCATAGAGGAATGTTACGAAAAAGATTAAATAGGAAACTGCACCGTAAACAAAAACAAGAATGCGGCCCATGACATAGCCCTCCTCGCAGAAAGCAATTTATGGCACTCCCTTACTTTTCTTTTACTTTCCTTAAGTTATCACTGCATTAAGCATGGTAATCAAACGAAAAGGCGGATGCAAACGATCATTTTTCCGAGGTGAATTCAGCTATTTCGCCGCCTCGACAATCTTTTTACTTGGCGCTCCTGGCGCCTTGGCCGCAAATAATTTCTTTTCCAACCTGGCCCAAACCCCACTAGCACCGATCTCCCCCATCCCATCGTCATTCACGAACTCCACCACACAGGCGCGCTCTTCTTCTGCCAGTGGCTCGTGGACTGTTCGCAACATTTCCAGCACATCAAGATTGGCTTCGGATGCGTCTTTCATCTCTGCCATGCGCTGCTGGATGCGCTCACGCAGAGTGGCTTCGCGTGCCTGCACCGACAGGATCGCAAACGGCACCGCCATTTCTTCCGCCAGTGCCCGGAACTGCTCGCGTTCGGCACGCTTGAGGAAAGCCGCGTCTACGATGACCGGAAAACCGGCGGTCAGTAATCCGCGTGACAGTTCGTGTAGCCGTTCGTAGGTCCGGCGCGTCGCATCGGCGCTGTAGAGGTCATCGCCGGGGCGCGAGTGGCTGGCTTCCAGCGGGGCCAGGCCGAACAGCCGTTTACGTTCGACGTCGGAGCGGATACGGAAGGCTTGCAGCCGTTCCAGTGCAGCCTGGGCGACGGTGGTTTTGCCGCATGCAGGCAGGCCGTGCATCAGGATCAGGAGCGGACGTTTGCGTGTAAGGCACAACTCTGCCAGTGCCAGGTGCAGTTGACAGCCCGCCATGGCTTCGTTGTTTTCACGCAGGCGGAGACTACGCTGATGGGCACGAATTGCCGCAATTTTGGCGCGCACCACGGCGCGATAGCTCATGTAGAAACGCAGCACGCCTATTCCCGGGTAATCGCCGGTGGTTTCGAGATAGCGATTGAGAAACCGGAACGCCAGGTCGGCACGATTGCGGTACAGCAGATCCATCGCAAGAAACGCAACTTCGTTCATGACGTCTATCCAGCGGAAAGACGGATTGAACTCGATGCCGTCGAAAGGCACAGGCACGCCGTGGATGACGGCGATGTTGCCGAGATGCAGGTCGCCATGACATTCACGCACCCAGCCCTGCTGTCGACGCTGTGAGAAGGCAGCCTCGCAAGCGGTGTATTCAGCCTCACTTTGCTTGGAAAGCGGCGCCAGGTCGCGCGCGCCGTCGTGCATCAGTCCGAGCAATTGCTCGAAGTTCTGCCGCATGGGCGCGCGGATGGCAGATGGCATGCCATAGGAAGTATTCGCCTCGGCCGGTGGCAAAGCCGCATGAAAACGAGCGACCGTATCGGCCAGCGCATCGATATGCGCGGGCATCACATCGCCGCGCTCCAGCATTTGATCCATCAGCTTCTCGCTGTCGAAACGATGCATGCGCACGGCGTATTCGATAGCGGGCTTACGTCCCAACACCGGGCGGCGCAGCGTTCCGCCTATGCAGAGCACATCTTCATACAATGCAGGCGCAAGGCGGCCGTTGAGGCGCAACTCTTCTTCGCAATAAAACTTGCGTGCCTGAAGCTCGGAAAAATCCAGGAAGCCCAGATTGACCGCCTTCTTGATTTTGTAGGCGTGATGCCCGGCCAGCAACACCCATGAGATATGGGTTTCAATCACTTGTACGCGGTGCACGGCATGCGGATAAAGCGCGGGATTGCTTAATGCCTCGATCAGCTCCTGCTGGTCGTAGAATGCATGCGGGCGGGGGCTGCGCATGGTCACGCAGCCCCCGCGTGCCTGGGAAGAGGCAATAACCGATGTGCCAGCGTCTTTCGCATTTCTTCGAGGACGATCATCAGCCCCGCAAAGGGCAGTATGAACAACCAGACGGCACCATCCAGCGGGGCCGTGCCGAATATTCCCTGTCCGAACGCGGTGTAATCGATGATGACGATCAGCGCGATTTCGATGGCAATGCCTGTCAGTATCAGGCGATTGCCGAACGGGCTCCGCCTGAATATGCTGCCTTCCGGGCTGCGGCACAGGAAGACGTTGACGACCTGCATCACCACGATAGCGGACAACGTTGCGGTGGTGGCCTGCATGTAAAGCACATTATCGTGCGCAAGTATCTCGCCATACTGCCAGCCGCCGCGCTCCAGCACGAAAAAGAACGCCGCCATCGCCGCCGCCGCTTCCAGAATGCCGAGAAACATGTAGGCGCGAACCAGCAGCCCCCAGTTGAGAAGACGTTCACGGCGCGGCCTCGGCGGTCGCAGCATGATATCCGCCGCGGGCGGCTCCGTGCCCAGCCCCAGCGCAGGGACCATGTCGGTACCGAGGTCCACAGCAAGTATCTGGATGACCGTGAGCGGCAGCGGAATCCGGAACAGCGCAAACGCCAGATAGGGCAGCAACTCTGGAATATTTGAAGTCAGAATATAGGCGAGGAATTTGCGGATGTTGTCGAACACCGCCCGCCCCTCCTCGATGGCAGCCACGATGCTCGCGAAATTGTCATCGAGCAGGATCATGTCCGCCGCTTCCTTAGCGACATCGGTGCCGCGCACGCCCATGGCAATGCCGATGTCGGCGGCCTTGAGCGCCGGCGCATCGTTGACGCCGTCGCCGGTAACGGCTACGACGTGCTTCTTGCGTTTCAGCGCCTGCACGATGCGCATTTTCTGGTCGGCGCCGACACGGGCAAAGATGATATCTGTGGTATCCAGGGCGAGTTGCAACTGGGTCACCGACAGATGCACCAATACATCGCCGGTAATAACCTTGGGATGATCCGAGGTCACCAACCCGATTTGCCGTGCAATCGCAAGTGCCGTATGCGGATGGTCGCCGGTCACCATGATCACCTTGATGCCGGCCAGATGGCATTTGCGTATCGCTTCCGGCACTTCGGCCCGGGGTGGGTCATCCAGCCCGACCAGTCCGGCAAGTACCATATCGGTTTCGGCATCCTGCTTCCGTGAACCGGAAAACGTGCGCCACGCGAGAGCCAGCACACGAAGTCCCTTGCCTGTCATGGCGTCCAGCGCATTCTGGATATGCGCCCGTCCCTCGGCATCCAGTGCGATGACGCCATCCGCAGTCTGCACACGATTGCAGCGCGGCAGCACCATTTCCGTCGCGCCCTTGCAATACAGGATCCAGCCTTCCTCCGACGCATGAATCGTGGACATGCGCTTGCGGTCGGTATCAAAAGCAATTTCATCGACTTTGGGCGCGTCAGGCAGTGCGCCCAAAGTGGATTCAGCCAGCGTGACCAAGGCAATTTCCATTGGATCGCCCAGCCAGCGGTCTTCACTCCATTTTAGCGTTTGGCACAGCGCGGCATTGGCGAATAGCGCATGGTACGTCTTGGTCAGGGATGGCGTTGCGGCAAGTACATTCGCTTCAATAAGCTCCCCGCCCAGCCACAGCGTGCTTGCCCGCATGCTATTTTGCGTAAGGGTTCCAGTCTTGTCGGTACAAATGACCGTGGCGGCTCCCAATGCCTCGACCGACGGCAAATGGCGGACCAGGGCATTGCGCTTTGCCATGCGCTGGGTCGCCATTGCCAGCGCCATCGTCACGGTCGGTAGCAGGCCCTCAGGAACATTGGCGACGATGATGCCGATACCGAACAGCAGGCTTTCCCAGAACGGCAAGCCCATGGCCCGGCCGATCACGAAAAACCCGACTCCCAGCAGCGTGGCCAGTATCGCCACCAAACGGCTCAGGCGCACGATTTCCTTTTGCAGTGGCGACATCGTTTCGCCGGAGCTCTGGGTCAGATGAGCGATTTTTCCGAACTCGGTGTGCATGCCGGTAGCAAACACGACCGCGCTGCCTTCACCGGCCACCACCGACGTTCCTGCCAGCAGAACATTGCGGCTGTTAAGAAGCTCCTCCTCGTCGGAAGGCGCCTCATCGCGCCCCTTGGGCAAGGATTCGCCGGTAACAGTCGAGTTGTTGACGCGCAGCGCATAGGCTTTCAGAAGCCGGCAATCGGCAGGGACATTGTCACCCTCTTCCAGCAGCACAATATCACCCGGCACCAAAGATGATGCGCCGATGACGGCCACCTTGCCTGCGCGCCTGACCTTGACCTGCTGTGGCAGCAGCTTGCGCAAGGCGTCAATTGCCTTGCCGGCACGAAACTCCTGCCAGAACGAGAACAGACCATTGATCAGGATAACGACGAGGATGGCAAACCCCAGGGCAGCCATACCCTGACCATGCGAATGTAGCTCGGCGAAAAACGCCAGACCGGCAGCGACCCATAGAATGAGTGCGAAAAAATGCGTGAACTGCCGGGCGAATGCCTTGATCAATGGCTCGCGGCTTATTTTTTCCACCTGGTTCGGCCCGTACTCTGCAAGGCGCCGCTGCACATCGAAGCCGGATAGTCCGGCATCGCGACTACCCAGGCTGGCAAGAGCCTCATCAGGCGTCAGGTGGTGGATTTTCACGGTCAAGGATAGCCATGAATGGGCGGATTCGACGGCGTGCGGTACACACGTCTTCGCCGGACTTCACATGCTGTTTCGGTCGTCGCCTTCCGTGAGCCTAGCATCCGCCCCTCCTCGTTTATTCTTGTAACGACTTAGTCTATGGTCAGTACCGCCGCGCCACGAACATTTCCTTGCCGGACCGCATCGAGTGCCCGGTTGGCCTCGGCAAGGGGGAACAACTCCACTTCTGTTTTCACGCCGGCCTTGTATGCCAGTTTCAGGAATTTCTCGCCATCGCGGCGCGTGAGATTGGCGACCGAGCGTACCGTCCGTTCGCCCCAGAGCAGATCGTAGGAAAAAGAAGGTACGTCGCTCATATGAATGCCGGCGCACACCACGGTGCCGCCTTTGGCCGTATGTCGCAATGCTTGGGGGATCAATGCGCCGACCGGCGCGAAAATGATGGCGGCATCCATCGGATCCGGCGGCGCATCGGTGCTATCGCCGGCCCAGTCGGCACCCATGTGGAGCGCGAAGCGCTGCCCGGTTTCGTCTCCGGGCCGGGTAAAGGCGAAAATCTTGCGCCCTTGCGCTCGGGCGACCTGAGTGATGATATGCGCCGCGGCACCGAAACCGTAGATGCCCAGCCTGCCGGCATCGCCGGCAGCCATCAATGAGCGATAGCCGATCAACCCGGCGCACAGCAGGGGCGCAGCCTCCGCATCGCCGTATCCATCCGGCAGTGCGAAGCAGTAGCGCTGATTGGCAACTGTATATTCGGCATAGCCGCCATCCAGCGTATAGCCGGTGAACATGGCCTGGTCGCAGAGGTTTTCGCGGCCGCTTCTGCAATAGACACAGCGCCCGCAGGTCTGCCCTAGCCAGGGAACGCCGACGCGCTGGCCGATGGAGAATCGTTCGACGCGAGCGCCTTTTTCAACGACTTCCGCGACAATTTCGTGCCCCGGGATCAGTGCATGCTTGGGATGCGCCAGTTCGCCGTCGGCCACGTGCAGGTCGGTGCGGCAAACGCCGCAGGCCGATATCTTGAGCAATAGCTGATCCTCGCCCGCAACGGGCACGGGCATGTCGGCGAGCCGCAAGGGGCTGCCGGCCGCGTCCAGTATCATCGCTTTCATCGGGGCGGGAGTCGGACGCTCAATGCTTCCAGTGCACGCGCAACAAGTTTTCGGCTGGGTTGTAGTGATACTCCAAATCGCCCTGGTAAGCATGGTGTACGGCCTCGCCGATGCCGCGCGCCAAGTGGATATCGGTGGTGGTGACGAGCACCCCGCCGTTTTGAATTTCCATATCCATGATGCGTTTCAGCGGATGCTCTGCCCGCTCATGCTCTTCGTGGTTGCGTATCAGGTGCACGATCTCGTCGCGATGTTCCTGAAAAAAATCGCCGGACAACGAGACGAATCCAGCGGGATAATGATCGTGCATGCGATGACAGGCCGGGCATATGCCGCGATGCGCTTCAGCCGGCGGCGTTTCCCAGCGCCAGCGCCCCCCTCGATAAACCGCCTTGCATTGCGGACAGACCGTAGGCTCCGACAGTTTGCCGGTGGCCTTGTAGGCATCGTGCACTTTCTCTTCAAAAATACCGTCGCGGCGTTTCACCGGGTGAAAACCCGGCGGAATGGATTGGCTGCTCATCATTGCTCCTTCCTTTTATAGAGGGAATGTTATGCGGACTCGTTATGACTATTGCGGCAGGTGATGCTTGCCCATGCTGACACGCCGGGCCTGCAATCCATCGGCAGCCATTTCTTCGACGAATTTGACCTCATCGCCTTCCTTCAACTTGTCGAAACTCGGGCTGACGACGTTGTCGCGATGAAAGTAGCGCTCAGTGCCGTCCGTGCCGGCAATGAAACCGAATCCTTCCTTGTGGGAAATCCGTGCCACATTGCCGATGTATTCCATGGCATGCGTCTTGGTTTCGCGGCGCATGCGATGGATGTAATCTTCAAGTTTGCGCCGCGCGGCATCGAAAGCATCGCGCAACGCGACATAAGGGTCTTCGTTGTGACGGCGGTTGACGACGATTTCGTTACCCGGCACACCGAGATCGATACGCACGTTGAACTCCTTGCCTTGCTGCTGATGGCGGTGCGGCATATCCACCACCACACGGCAGGAAATAACGTGGGCAAACAGGCCATCCAGTTTTTTTACCTTGTCGCGAATATGCATATCCAGTGCTTCGGAATTGGGCATGTCGCGCAAGGTAATTTGTAAGGATGCTGGCATAGCTACTCCTCCTAAGGGCGTGTGTGAATTTCCTTTTGCTGTTCCCGCGTAACCAGTCGAGCCAGGGCATGCAACTCATCCGCCAACAATACCAGCAGATCGTCCAGCGTGATGATGCCGACCAGCTGGCCACTTTCGTCCACCACCGGCAAACGGCGTACCGCCATGTTGCGCATGTGCTGGATAGCCTCGAACAGGCCGGCACTTTCCTTCACGGTAGTAAATTCGGGCGCCATGATGTCGCCCACGGTAATGACCGAGGCATCAAGTTCCGGCGCCATGATCTCCATGACGAGGTCGCGGTCGGTAACTATGCCGATGGGAATATTGATGCCGTTACGGTTTTCGACGACCAACACGTCGCCGACGTGGTTCTGGCGCATCAGTTTTGCGGCATCGAGCACGCTGTCCTCGGACTGTACGGTGATGATTTCCTTGTTGCAGACCTCTCCAATAGGCATGGCAGTCTCCTTTATTGTTGGGTCACGGGCGAAGCGGTCAGGATATAAGGCTCCCTGCGCGGTACAGGAGCTGTCTCGCCGTCAGGATGTCCGACAATGATGGGGGCGATAGCGGAAAATTTTTCAGGGATGCCTAATTCGGTCTTGGTCGAGACCATATTCAGCGCCGGCAATGCGCTGCCGATCACGCAAGTGCCAAGGCCCATGGCGCATGCAGCCAACATCAGGTTTTCGGCAGCGAGCCAGCAATCCGCAGCGGCAAACGGTCCCATTGCATTGGCACAGATCACAATCAGCGTACCGGCATCGTAAAAAATGTTGTGCTCCGGATCGGCATAGATATCCAGCGAATGCTCGGGGCGCATTCGGCCCGAGCGGCGCAACTCATTGACGAATAGCGGCTTGGCGCGGTCGGAGAGTTGCCGCAATACGGCTTTATCCTGAAGGACGGCAAAGGCCCAAGGCTCCTCATGCATTGCGGTAGGGGCATGGACCGCAGCCTCGAGCAACAGGCGCACGGTGGTGCGATCGAGAGGATCCGAAGTGTAGCGACGCACCGAACGTCTCGCGAGGATAGCCTCATAAACATTCATTTCCACTACAGTGTGCTGCATGACCTTATTACCATTCCCATAATGAGATTCACGGTAACAAGATTCCTGCTCAAGGGTAATCCGCGCAAGCACGTATGCGTAATGATTAAGCGGCACCCTTGTCTGCCGGGTGCAATGCATGGCGCGGACAGCGCGGCGAATCCTCGCTCAAGCCGGGCTGAGGCCGCCTTCCTGGACCAGGCGCGCGAGATCAAGCAGGTTGACGGCGCCCGTCTTGTGCATGATCTTGGCCTTGTGGATTTCCACCGTGCGGTGGCTGATGCCCAGACGACGGGCAATCTCCTTGTTGGGGTGACCGAGCACGGCAAGCATCATCACTTCGCGCTCACGCTCGGTGAGATCCGCCAGCAGTGAGCGTGTGCGCTGGACACGTGCAATTTTTTCCAGCATCTGCGTTCCCGATTGCAGCGCGGAACGCACGCTGGCCAGCAGTTTTTCCCGGGTCACCGGCTTGGTCAGGAAATCCTGCGCACCGGATTTGATCGCCCGCACGCTCATGGGAATGTCACCATGCCCCGTCAGGAAAATGACGGGCAGCAGAATGCCGCGCCGGGTCATTTCTTCCTGCAATTGCATGCCGTCCATGCCTGGCATACGGATATCGATAATCGCACAACCGAAGGAGATATCGCTGCACGCAGCAAGAAGGTCTTCCGCACATTCGAAAGCCATGACATTTAACTCTTCCTGCTCGAGCATCAGGCCCAATGAATCGCGTATCGCGGGGTCGTCGTCGACGATGTAAACGGTGGGATGCAGTGTCGTCATGAGGCGAATGGCAAGGTAAAGTGGAAAACGGCGCCGGCGCCTTTTTCCGGGTCGGCCCAGAGCTCGCCGCCATTGGCCTCGATGAGTGCCCTGCTGATGGCAAGCCCCATGCCGATGCCGTGCGACTTTGTTGTAAAGAAAGGGTCGAATATGCGTTTCGCCAGATCGGCATCCAGCCCCGGCCCGCTATCTTCCACCGTCACCAGCGCCATATTCCGCTCTTTGAGCGTTTGCACCCGTACGGTAATCGCTGCTGCCGGCACATCGTCGATGCGCATGGCCTCGACGCCGTTGCGTATCAGGTTGGTGACGACCTTTTGCACCTGGAGACGGTTGGCCAACACAGGGGGCAACTCAGGCTCCAGCTCGAATATCGGGTGAAAGCTGCTATAGCCGTCGCTATGGGTGATAGTGACCGCCTCGACTATCGTTTCATTAAGGTCTATCGCCTCGGCGACAAGATCGCCGCGCTGCAGGAACGCCATCAACTCATGCAGGGTTTTGCCGGCACGATGCGCCTGCTCCACACAGCGGCTGAGCGCACGAGTCAGCTTTTCGGGACATTCAATATTGGCGAGCTCATGCAGGGCGACTTCGCTATAGGCCGATAATGCGGCCAGCGGCTGGTTGAGCTCATGCGCGATCGCCGAAGCCGTCTGAGACGCCACCTGGCGTTTCATCAGCACCTCCATGGAGGCACGTTGCTCACGCAACCTGCTCTCGATGTTTTTTTGCTCTGTAACATCCTGCATGACGCCCACAATCCGTATCGCCCGACCCTCTTCAAAGATAACCTTACCAGTCGAGGCTATCCAACGCACGCTACCGTCGTTCTGACGAATGATGCGGAACTCAGCCTTGTATTCGCCGACGCTATCGGGATCGAGCGCCCGCTCCAATGCCGCCAGTCGAATGGGGAGATCATCGGGAAAAGTAATGGCCTGGAATTTCTCGTAGGTGATTTGCGCGTCATGCTCCAGCCCCAGGATTTCGAGCGACTGCTCATCCCAATGTAGCGCGTTGGTGGTCAGGTCGCGATCGAACACCCCCAGCCCTGCGGCATGTTCGGCGAGTCTCAGCCGCTCCTCGCTTTCCTGCAAGGCCCGTTGTGCCTGACGGCTCTGGGTGGCATCGAAAAAAGAAATCAGGATATAAAGCTGGTTGCCTTCACGAATCGGACTGAGGCCGATATCGACTTGCAATTCCGAACCGTCACGGTGCAGTGCAACAAGATCCCGGCCGCGACCCATGGAGCGTTTTTCGGGGTATTGAGCATAGCTTTCGCGATATCGCCGGTGATGCTCGCGCAATCGATGCGGTATCAGCATCTCGACCTGAAGCTTCAGCAATTCTTCTTTTGAGTAACCGAACAGTTCCTGTGCGGCAGGATTGGAGATGAGGATGTGGCCGTCGCTATCCGCCAGTATGAGCGCCTCTGCAGAGGCGTCGAAAAGGCTGTCAAAACTTAATTTTTCCAATGGATTACGCAACGATTCCCCATTCGGCACTACATCTGGCCCATAGCTTACGCCAATTGATCCCCGGCCGGCAATCGAACGTCGGCATAAGGGCTTGCCCTTACGTGCTCGCACGAATTCATGCGCAGAAAGATCAGGTATAAAGTTCCGGCAACCAATCATTGCAACACTTGAACAGCTTCGGGGTTAAATCGTCATTTTTTATGGAGCCCGCAATGAAAACCAGCCGAGTACAAAGCAAAGCGTCCAACTCTTCACCCGCAACTTCTCAACAGCAAACATCCTCCGCACCCGGGCAGAATTCAGCCGAACAGATCGCCTTCGCCGCTTATCTTAAAGCCGAGGCCCGTGGTTTCGAACCCGGCCATGAGTTGGAAGACTGGCTGGCTGCCGAAGCGGAGAATCAATAATGGCAACCTTATTGAATAACCCGACAGAAGTGGCATCTCAACTTGGCAATCACAAGGTTTTTCCCGAAGACGACCGTGCGGTGCTGACCCTGGATGTCAACGGCTTGATTCGCAACTGCAACAAGGAAGCCGCGAAACTGATGAAATGCCCCACCAGCCAGCTTGTCTGGCAGCATGTGTCCAATCTCCTGCCGCAACTGGCAGATACGGAATTGATGCAGGACGGCCATATCAATCCGCGCCTGCGCTTTCTGTCGCGGATCGGCCATCGCTTCCAGTTGGCAATGCCCGGCGGCGGACTCGCCTCAGGCCGGATTTTTTTCAGTGATCTTGAGAATGCCGGTCGGCATCATCTGCGTCTCATCATATGCCCTGACGAGCGGCATGAGCTTTCCTCCTGAATCACTCTCAGGAGTCCACCGATAGCAGGAGAAATATCATGGAGACCAAGGCCGACCAGAACATTCCCGTCACCACCGAAAAAAAATCTTCCTCGCGCGCGATGTCGGTATTGCATCCGCTATCGGAAGCAGAGCAGCTGTTCGAGCGCGTTCTCGGCCGCCGTTGGCCTTCGCTGATGCGCTGGCACGACTCCCCTTTGCTGAGCGGCAGATTCGAGGATTTGACACTGCGCATGCCCAATGTGGATGTTATCGACCGCGACACCGAAATCGTAGTGCGCGCAGAAGTGCCCGGCATCGACAAGAAGGATCTGGATATTTCACTTTCCGACAACCTGCTGACGATCAAGGG
The DNA here is from genome assembly GCA_946481235.1 of uncultured Methylobacillus sp. Next base: position 14,091 of record CAMLME010000010.1, read on the forward strand.
ACACACCCAGACGGAAAAAAAAGAAGAAAAAGGCGATTACCACCGCCATGAAATTTCCAGCTCGTCATTTGCGCGTTCGGTCACCCTGCCCGCCGCCGTGGATGCATCCAAAGCCAATGCCGCACTCAAGGACGGTGTGCTCGAGATCAGCCTCCCAAAACTGGAATCCTCCAAGCGACGCAATATCAGCATCGCATAAAACGCCTGCTGAATTCTGCTGCCGGCAAATGCCATGTATTGCCGGCAGCAAATTTTTTCGCATTCCTCGCATACCCAGACAATCATTTACGCGTGCAGTGCAGGTATTGCGCGGCCGGATGAACCCGTACGCGAATGGAGAAAGTCCCGCCTGAAAGGACGAGACATGCTGCGTATCCCGCTTTGCATCTTCCTGGCCTTAACGCTTACCGCCGCCGCGGAGCCCGACCCATATGTCAGGGAAAGGCACGACCTGGCCGTCCAGATCGCGGCGATGGCAAAGAACACGTCCTTCGAAACCGGGCAATCGTCATTTTCCGCACCCGTCATGGCAGCAATGGAAAAAGTGCCACGCCATCGATTCGTGCCCAAGGACATGGAGCGTTATGCCTACCGCAACAGGCCTTTGCCTATCGGCTACGGCCAGACGATTTCCCAGCCTTTTCTCGTGGCCTACATGACCGAGCTTCTCGGCGTGGGAAAAACCGCCAAAGTCCTCGAAATCGGCACCGGTTCGGGCTATCAGGCGGCGATCCTGGGCGAGCTGGTGCAAGAGGTCTACACCATTGAAATCGTCGAGCCGCTCGCCAAGCGCGCCACCGAAACGCTCAAGACTCATGGTTACCGCAACGTCCAAGTGAGGGCGGGCGACGGCTACTACGGCTGGGAGCAACATGCGCCGTTCGACGCCATTATCGTCACCGCCGCCGCCAGTCACGTGCCGCCGCCGCTGATCAAGCAATTGAAGCGCGGTGGACGCATACTGATCCCGCTCGGCAGCAGCTTTCTGTCGCAGCATCTCGTGCTGGTGGAGAAGGATGCGAATGACCGTGTGCGCACGCGCGAACTGCTGCCGGTGAAGTTCGTGCCGTTGACCGGCGGGCATTGAACATACGGGCATGGCTGTCATAAAGCCGCAGAACGATCCGCCGCTCGCCGCCCTGGCCCTGGTTTCAGCGGGCGCGCTCAGCTATGAAATCCTGCTGACGCGCCTGTTTTCCATCATCCAGTGGCATCACTTCGCCTACATGACGATCAGCCTGGCGATGCTGGGCTATGGCGTCAGCGGCACCCTGCTGACCTTGCTGCGCGAGCGCCTGCTGCCGCGCTACGGCGCATGCTTTGCCGCCTGCGCGGCGGCGTTCGGCGTCTGCGCGGTGGGCGCATTCCTGCTGGCGCAGCAACTGCCGTTCAACCCGCTGGAAATCTTCTGGGACGCGCGACAGCCGCTTTACCTGTTGCTGCTCTACCTGTTGCTCGCAGTGCCCTTTCTGTTCGCGGCCATTTGTATCGGCCTCACATTCGCGCGTCATGGCGCCGCCGCGCATCGCGTTTATAGCTTCGACCTACTGGGCGCCGCAAGCGGCTGCCTGCTGATCGTGCTGCTGCTGTTCCTGCTGCCGCCGATGGCCGCCCTGCGCGCTGTCGGACTGCTGGGCCTGGCGGCCTCCGCGCTCGCGGTGTGGCATTTCCGGCTGCGCCCGGGATGGCTGCTTCCATTGCTCGCGATCCTCGCGCTCGCGGCAGCCCTGCCGTCTTCCTGGACCGAACTGCGCATCTCGCCGTACAAAAGCCTGCGCCAGACGCTGCTAATACCGGAAACGCGCGTGGTGGAAGAGCGCTTCAGCCCCTTGGGGATGCTGACGATCGTCGAGAGCCCACGCGTCCCGTTCCGCCATGCGCCGGGTCTGAGCCTCAATGTCGTGCAGGAGCCGCCGCAGCAGCTCGCGATATTCATCGACGGCGACTCCCTCTCGGCATTGACGCGCTTCGATGGACGGCTGGAACCGCTCGCCTACCTCGGTGAAACCACCTCGGCGCTGCCATACCGTCTGCTCCGACAGCCGCATGTACTGGTACTGGGAGCTGGAGGTGGCTCCGGCGTGCTGCAAGCGCTGGTGGGCAATGCGCGCCGGGTGGACGCGGTTGACGTCGATACACGCATGGTCGAACTGGTGCGCGACCGATTTGCCGGCTTCAGCGGCAACCTGTATCGCCGGCCGGATGTGACGATCCACGTCGCGGAAGCGCGCAGTTTCGTCGAGGCGAGCGACGTCCGCTACGACCTGATCCAGGTGGAATTGATGGATGCGTTCGGCGCCGCCTCGAATGGGCTCTATGGGCTGAGCGAGAGCTATCTCTACACGGTGGAAGGCTTGCAGTCTTACCTCGGCCACCTGCAACCCGGCGGCATGCTGGCCCTGACCCGCTGGATCACCCTGCCGCCGCGCGACCTGCTCAAGCTCGCCGCGACCGCGATGACAGCGCTGGAGCGTACCGGGGTCGCCGCGCCCGCGCAGCGGCTGGCACTGATACGCGGCTGGCAGACCGGCACCTTGCTAGTCAAGAACGGCGAGTTCACCGAGACCGAAATCGCCACGATCCGGGACTTCGCCGAAGCGCGCTCCTTCGACGTGGAATGGCTGCCTGGCTTGACGCGTGAAGAAAGCAACCGCTACAACGTACTTGACCAGCCGTATTTCTACGATGGCATCGCGGCGCTGGGTGGTAGCGGAAGAGAGGATTTCATCGCACGCTACAAGTTCGACCTTACACCGCCAACCGACGACCGCCCCTACTTTTTCCGTTTCTTCCGCTGGCAGAGCCTGCCGGAAATCCTGCGCCTCAAGGAACGCGGCGGGTTGCCCTTGCTGGAGCTGGGCTACCCCATCCTGCTCGCTACCCTGCTGCAAGCGGTACTGGCGTCGAGCGTACTCATCTTGCTTCCGTTGTGGCTAGGGCTGCGGGACAAAAGCGGGGATATCGCCACAGGCCGAAAACCGGCGGTATTCGGCTATTTCGCACTGATCGGCTTCGCGTTCATCCTCGTCGAGATCGCGTTCATCCAGAAATACACGCTGTACCTCGGTCATCCGCTCTATGCGATAGCCGTAGTGCTGAGCGCATTTCTGCTGTTTGCCGGCCTCGGCAGCCGCAGCGCACCTTTCTTGCTGGCGCGCCTCCCGGCCATGAGATTGCCGCAAACCAGCTGGCCGGTAGCGGGCATCGCGCTCTTGGTAACGCTCTACCTGCTCACCGCTCCGCTCTTGATGAAGCACGGCCTGGGGTTGCCCGACCCGGTGCGCGTCATGCTCGCGGTAGCGATGATCGCGCCGCTCGCTTTCCTGATGGGGATGCCGTTTCCGCTGGGCATGGCCAGGCTAGCTGCAAACGCGCCGGCCTTGCTGCCGTGGGCCTGGGGTATCAATGCCTGCGCGACGGTGGTGGGCGCAGCGCTGGCAGTGCTCATCGCCCTGCATTTCGGGTTTACCGGCGTCGCTGCGCTCGCCGTACTGCTCTACCTGGCTTCAGCGATGGCATTCACCGGGCTAGGCCAAGCTGTAGAACGTTGAGCAGGATCGCAATCCTTTCACGGCTACTGAATAGCACTGAGTCGATACCCCGCTTTTCGCAGCCGCTCAATCAGCCCACCTTGCCCCGGTAAATGTGCCGCCCCGACGGCCACGAAAACCCGCGATTTTTTCATCTGGTTTACGATGCCGTCCGCCATGCTCGCGTTGCGATGATCGAGCAGCAGCGCTTTGACCTTGCTCCATAGCTCCGGCGACAAGCCGCCCAGCCGTTTTTCGTCCTGGGCGGCAATCTTGCCTATCTCCTTGTCGAGATAGGCCTGCACGACGGCCTCGAAGCCTTCTTCCTTTTCTTCCACGGATTGCGCCAATGTCACGCGCAGCAATGCCAGTTGCTCGGCATCGGAAAGGCTATCGAGCGCGCCGAAATGTGCCTCGGGCGACTCCAACCCCAATATCTGCTTGCCGCTGCTGCCAGCCATGCCATACAGCAGGGCATCCTGCGTAAAAGGCGATTGCGCGCGCGGCAGCGAGAAGATAGACGCCAGCAGCCAGGGCTTCATGCGCAACGCGATGTCCTCGCGGATGGAGTGCATTTCTGCGAGACGCTTGACCTCGTCCAGTTCCTGCGGCGTCAGCGACTCCTTCAAGGAGCCTTGCTTCGTCAAGATCGGGGTCATGTCGCGTGGCGGCAACACTTCCATCATGAAGGTCTGCGACTCCTCCAACGCCTGGCGAAGCTGCGGTGAAAAATCGGTGACGCGGGCGTCGTCCGTATGGATGGTGCCGAAAAGATAACTCGGTGGCGCGCCGTACGACTCGATGCTCCATAACAGCCCGCGCTCTTCGCCGGATGCCACGCTCATGCCCAGCCAGGGCATAATCAGCAGCCATGCAAACCAGTGCAGCCACGATGTCCTGCTCATGTATTTCATGTCACGGCCTCCTGATGGCGATGGAGTAATTCGGCCTCCATCATGCCGCAATTTATAAAAAATGGAACAATGCGGTACAAATCACGCTCTTACTCATACACGGTGCGTGTAAAGGGGAACCGTATGCGAGCCTTTCAGTCAGCGTTGTCCATCATGGTCTTTTTCCTTGCAGGAGCGACGCCATCCGCCATTGCGGATGGCAGCTTCTACGATGTACCGCCGCCGGGAAAACTGGTGGATTTGGGCGGTTATCGTTTGCATATCAATTGCCAGGGGATGGGAAGTCCCGCGGTAATTCTGGATGCCGGGCTGGGCGATTGGTCCAGCCACTGGACGGCCGTGCAAAACCTGCTCAGGACGGATACCCTCGTATGCAGTTATGACCGTGCCGGCTACGGCTGGAGCGATCCCGGCCCACGGCCGCGCGACAGCCAGCGCATAGTCGCCGAGCTCCACTCCCTGCTGGAAAAAGCCGAAGTTGCTCCGCCTTACCTGCTGGTCGGACATTCATTCGGCGGCTTGAACATGCGCCTGTTTGCCAGCACATTTACCGGGGAAGTTGCCGGTCTGGTTCTGGTCGAGGCATCGCATCCAGAAAGCCTGCCGTATCAGCGTAACGAAGCCGGCACAGCCCCTTCCACACCTTCCAACCAGATGATGGTAGTTCACCCCGTCGAACCCGAGGCGCTCCCCGTCCCGCCGGAAGCCGAGCCTGCCATCAACGACAATCTGCTGCGTACCAAGTCCCGTGTAACGTCACGCGGCGAGTACCGCGCGCTCGGTCACAGCGTGCTGGAGTTGCTACGTTCGCGACCTTTCGGCGATCTGCCGCTGACCGTGCTGAGCCGCGGCAAACGCGAGTGGCCGTACGGCGAGGATGGCGACATCAAGGAAAAAAACTGGCAATTGCAGCAAATGGAGTTGACCCGGCTCTCCAGCCTCAGCCATTACATTGTCGCCACCCAAAGCGGGCATCATATCCATATCGACGAACCTGGCGTGGTGGCCGGTGCAGTCCGTGAAATGATTTCGGAAGAACGCCGCGAATCCGCGTCGCTGGTACGCTGATCTACATTCGGGAGAAGGCATACTTTCCCGCCCCCCGACCGTATTGCCTATATATAATTGGAGTATGGCTTTAATTCAGATATTTCTCTAAATGGCCGCGCCGCTCTCCAAAAGAGCCTACATCGCGCTCAGGAAGAATTTTCTCCCTTTAATCTACGGGCTGGCCACCTTTCTGGTCTTCCTGGCGATTTTCGGCCTGCTGACACGCGCCGAATACGAAAAATACAAAGCCAATAGCCGTAGCGAGGCTGTCCATTACGGCAGCATGCTGCACACGCAGGTAGATCGGGAACTCAATGCCTTGCTGTTCATTTCAGCCGGGTTGTCGAGCTACCTTACCGTTTATCACGATGAGCTGAAGCCGCAGAAAATCGAAGCCATCCTCGCCGACCTTTATTCGCGCAGCCAGCATGTGCGCAATCTTGCCGTCTCGGTGGGGTATCGCTTGACGTACGTATATCCGCACAAGGGCAACGAAAAAGCGATAGGTATCGATTATCGTGACCTGCCTAATCAATGGCCCCAGGTACAGCAGGCAGTCGAAACACGCAAGGGGGTTCTTGCCGGGCCGCTGGATCTGGTGCAAGGCGGCAATGGACTGATCTACCGCTACCCGGTCTTCATCGAAGACAAATACTGGGGCATTCTTTCCACCGTCATCAATACCGAAAGCTTTCTCCAGGCGGCCTTCAAGGATATCGCCGGTAACGGCTACGACTTCGCCATCAGGGTCAAGGAAAAGTCCGCGCGCCCCGCTTTCTATGGCGATGCCCGCTTGTTCGACGACCGCGATGCCTACACGATGCTGAGCTACGTTCCTAACGGTCAGTGGGAGTGGGCCATCAAGAAAAAAGTCTCCAGCCTGCCCAAGCTGATTTGGGTGATGAGCTTGATGGGTTCCGTGATCAGCCTGTTGCTGGGCTCGCTGGTGTTCTACTTCATGCTCGAACGCACGCGGCTGACGGTGCACGCAATGTATGACAGCCTGACCGGGCTGGCAAACCGCCGTCTGCTCCAGGACAGAATGAATCAGGCGTTCGAGCAGGCACGACGTTTCGGCCGAGCCATGGCCGTCATGTACATCGATCTCGACCACTTCAAGCGCCTCAACGATGAGTACGGTCATGATTTCGGGGACGAGCTGCTGAAGGTCACGGCAAGGAAGTTGACGGGCTGCGTACGCAATGTGGATACGCTCAGCCGCGTCGGTGGAGATGAGTTCATCATCTTGCTGGAAGAAATCAGCGAACCGCAGGATGTGCGCCCGATCGCCGACAGCATCATGGAAACATTCAAGGAGCCGGCGCAGATTTTCGACATCAACATCCGCATCGAACTGAGCCTGGGCATCGCCATTTATCAACCCGGCTCCGATCTCGCGCTGCAAGCGCTGTTGAAACAGGCCGACATTGCGCTCTATGAAGCAAAAGGTTCGGGCAGGAATACCTACCGGATATTCGGCGACTCCTGAGAAGCTGAGGCGCGTTACTTCTGCTCCTGATCCCAATGCGCATTCATTAGCCGCCCCTGCCGCTCGGGTGGGACGCGCTGAACGAAATTGCATTTCTGGCGGTGGATCGTCACGCCGCGATCGCGCGTCATGTAGGCCACAATCCTGTCACCGGGCTCCGGCATGCAGCATTTGGCAAAGTTGATCA